>DASUIJ010000364.1:0-10424 GCA_036279815.1 Phenylobacterium sp.
GCCCCCGGGTTATGTCGGCTACGAGGAGGGCGGGCAACTCACCGAACGGGTGAAGCGGCAGCCGTACTCCATCGTGCTGCTCGACGAAATCGAGAAGGCGCACCCGGACGTCTACAACATCCTGCTGCAGGTGATGGACCATGGCTCCCTGACCGACGCCAACGGCAAGAAGGTCGACTTCCGCAACGTGGTTCTGATCATGACCACGAACGCGGGGGCTTCGGACGCCCAGCGCAACTCCATCGGCTTCGGCCGCGGCAAGCAGGACGACGAGGTCGACGAGGCCCTGAAGCGCCTGTTCACCCCGGAATTCCGCAACCGCCTGGACGCCGTGGTGCAGTTCAAGTCGCTGACCCAGGACATCATCCGCCAGGTGGTGCTGAAGTTCGTGATGCAGCTGGAAGCCCAGCTCGCCGACCGTCACGTCACCATCGAGACCACGGATGAGGCGACGGACTGGCTGGCCAAGAACGGCTTCGACGAGCTCTACGGCGCCCGGCCTCTGGCCCGGGTGATCCAGGAGCACATCAAGAAGCCGCTGGCCGACGAGATCCTGTTCGGCCGGCTGATCAAGGGCGGCCACGTCAAGGTGGTGCTGCGGGACGGCAAGCTGGCGTTCGACATCGAGGGCGAGGAGCGCGAGCGCGGCGCCCCCACCATCGAGAACCCGGCCGAGGACGCCGCGGCGCCGGAACTGGCGGGCTAACTCCAGTTGCCAGGAAAACGTGGAAGCCCCAGGGAAACCTGGGGCTTTTTCGTTTTCCGATTGCGGTTGGCGGTGTCCCGCCTTCGCTCATCCCGGCGAACGCCTTGATGAGCGGCTGGGGAATCCTAGCTGATCATCGCCGAGATCCGTTCGGCCAGGCCCTTCAGCTCGTCCATGTCGGCCATGCCGCCGGAGGCATGGCGCCCCAGCGGCACGCCCTCCCAGCGCGGAATGATATGGACGTGCAGGTGAAAGACCGTCTGGCCGGCGGGGGCGCCGTTGAACTGGGTCACCACGATGCCGTCGGGCTTCAGCGCCGCGCGCACCGCCCGCGTCAGGCGCTGGACGCCCAGGAACAGCTCGGCCAGCACCTGCGGTTCCTCGTCCAGCAGGTTGCGGGCCTGGGAGTGCTTGGGGATCACCAGGAGGTGGCCCCTGGATTGCGGGAAGACATCCATGAAGGCGAACACATGGTCGTCCTCGTAGACCCGCACGCAAGGCGCTTCGCCGCGCAGGATCTTGGCGAAGATGTTGCCGTCGTCGTAGGTCCCGTCCAAGCTCATGGCGTCACTCCTCGGCCTTCAGGAGCGTCCTACACGATGGGAGGCGCAGATGGGAACCAACGGATCGGGCGCCGGCGCACGAACCACCGGGCTCGCCCGGCGCTAGCCGAAGGGGTCCGCCGTCCAAGGGCCGGCGGGACGCCATACGGCCATCAGCGCCCCTCCTCGTCCCGGAACGGCGAATATTCCTCGGCCAGCCATTCCATCTCGCCCTCCACCGCCTCGCGTTCGCGGCGGACGAAGTCCTCGACGGGCCCCCGCAGGAGCGGGTCGGCGATGTAGTGGGCGGAATAGACGGGAGCCGGCAGGTAGCCGCGGGCGATCTTGTGCTGGCCCTGGGCGCCGGCCTCGACGCGGGCCAGGCCGCGGCCGATGGCCCATTCGATGGCCTGGTAGTAGCAGAGCTCGAAATGCAGGAACGGCACGTCCTCGACGCAGCCCCAGTTGCGGCCATAGAGGCAGTCGTCGCCGATCAGGTTCAGGGCGCCGGCGATCCAGCGGCCCTGGCGCCGCGCCATGACCAGCAGCACCCGGTCGGCCATCCGCTCGCCCAGCAGCGAGAAGAACACCCGGTTGAGGTAGGGCCGGCCCCACTTGCGGGAGCCCGTGTCCATGTAGAAGGCGAAGAAGGCGTCCCAGTGGTCCTCGGTGATGTCGGCGCCGGTGAGGGCGAACACCTCGACCTCGGCGAGCGCATCGCGGCGCTCCCGGCGGATGGTCTTGCGCCGGCCCGACGACAGGGCGGCCAGGAAGCCCTCGAAGTCCGCATAGCCGCGATTGTGCCAGTGGTACTGTTGCCCTTCGCGCAGGGCCAGGCCCTGTTCGCCCAGCCAGCTCCACTCCGGTTCGGTGGGGAAGTTGATGTGCAGGCCCGAGGCCCCGTAGCGCTCGCACAGGGTCAGGGCGCCGCCCAGCAGGATGCGGCGGGCCTCGTCCACGTCCACGTCGGGCCGCGCCAGCAGCCGCGGGCCGGTCGCCGGGGTGAAGGGCGCGGCGGACAGCAGCTTGGGATAGTAGCGCCCCCCTGCCCGCTCATAGGCGTCGGCCCAGGCGTGGTCGAAGATGTATTCGCCCTGGCTGTGGGACTTCAGATAGAGCGGCATGACCGCGGCCACCCGCCCCTGCTCGTCCTCGACCGAGACATGCTGCGGGCCCCAGCCCTGGCGTTCCACGGCGCAGCCGGCCTCCTCGGCGATGTCGAGGAAGTCAAAGCTGACGAAGGGGTTGCCCCGGGGGGCGGCGCAGGCGTCCCAACCCTCGCGACCGATCTCCGCGATGCGGCGGCTCACCTTGACCGCCGACTTCAGGCTCACGCGGCGAAACCCTCGAAGATCAGGTTGTCGCAATGCGGCTTGATCGCCTCCCACTGGGCGGGATCGCGGACCGTCCACGCCACCACGGGCATGCCCTTGGCGCGGTGCGCGGCGACCTGGGGCGAGGCCACCGTGTCGATGCTCATGGCCAGGAAGTGGGGGCGCGCGATCTCCACCTGCTCCAGGCGCGCGAAGGCCCGGCGCTGCTCCGCCGAAAGGTGCGGGGTGTCCTCGGCCCAGGCGTAGCTGTCCAGGCCGCGCAGCACGCCCGGGAAGCGGTCGGCGAACCAGGCGTGGCTGTAGGGGTTGAACCCGATCACGCAGACCGGGCCGTTGTGGTCGATCAGGATGTCGTGGACCCGCTGCTCCAGCGGCCCGACCTCGCCGAAGGGGGTCTTCAATTCCACGTGCACCATGGCCCGGTGGCCGATCACCGCCAGGGTTTCCATCAGGGTCGGGATGCGTTCGTCCGTGCCCTTGAGGCGCAGCTGCGCCAGATCGGCGGCCGTGCGATCCTTCAGCTTGCCGTCGGCGCCCGTCATCCGCTTGAGGCTGTAGTCATGAAAGACCATGACCTCGCCGTCGGCCGACAGATGGACGTCGAGCTCGACGCCGTAACCGGCCTGGCAGGCGGCCTGGAAGGCGCCCAGGGAATTTTCCGGCGGGCCGTCCGGGCTCCACAGCCCGCGGTGCGCCACCGGCGGGTGGCGCAGGAGGTCCCAGGCCTGGCCGAACCGGGCCTTCAACGGATTTCCACCACGGCGTCGACTTCGACGGCGAAGTTCATGGGCAGGCGATAGACGCCCACCGCGGAGCGGGCGTGCTTGCCGGCGTCGCCAAAGGCCAGGACCATGACGTCCGAACAGCCGTTGACCACCTGGGGGATCTCGAAAAAGCCGGGTCCGGCCTGGACGAATCCGCCCAGCTTGACCACCCGGGCGATCCGGTCGAGGTCGCCGTCGCAGGCGGCCCGCATCTGGGCCAACAGATTGATTCCGCAGAGACGCGCAGCGGCCTTGGCGGTCACCATGTCGACATCCTCGCCGACGACGCCCTTCACGCCCCCGCCGGCGTCGACCGAGACCTGGCCGGAGATGTGGACCAGGTTTCCGACCCTGACGAAGGGCACGTAATTGGCGACCGGGGCGACGGGTTGCGGGAGGGTGATCCCGGCGGCGGACAAGCGTTCTTCGACCTGAGACATACCGCCACGTCTAGCGCGCTTTAGAGCCGGGAGGAAAGCGCGCCAGGCTCAAAAAATGGCGACGGGGCGCGCCCAAAAGAAAAGGCCCGGACCGTTTCCGGTCCGGGCCCTTCCTCGGCCAGGCGTCAGATACGCAGACGCGCCGGCTTGGACTGTCTTAGCGGGCGGCCTGGAGGCGCTCGACGGCGGCCGTGACGCGCTCGTTGAGCGGCTTGAGGCTGTCCTTCATCGAGGCCGAGACGATCTCGGAGGCCTTGCTCATCTGAGCGATGTAGGCCTCCATGGCCGACTTGGCGAAGTTGGTCTGAAGTTCGACCACTTCCTGCACGCTCTTGGCGCCCGAGAGCGACTTGGCGGCGGCGACCTGGTTTTCCAGGGCCGACTTCGAATAGGCCACGACTTCCGCCCCGAGGGCTTCGGCGCCCTTGGCGGCCGCGCTCACCGAGGCGATGACGGCTTCGAGGTTCTTCTTGGAATGGGCGTTGGCTTCGTTCAGACCGGCCAGCGACTTTTCGACGGCGTCCTTGAACGCCTGATTGCCAGCGGTGGTGAACTGTTCGACGGTGTTCTTCACGGTTTCGGCGGCGGCCATGGTGGATCTCCTGGATCTAGGGGTGCGGCGGGCGCCGCGGCGCAAACGTTGGGCGGACTGTGCCCTGAACTTGCTGGGTTAATCTCATGTTGCAGTGCAGCAGTCAAGCATTTTTGTGCACTGCACAATCGCGCCTGCGGTGAACTTTTCGTGTGGGCTCGCCGCCCAGGAGGTGCGCGACATTTGCGCCCGCTCAACATCTGTTTACCTTGGAGAAAGGCAAAAGGCGCCATGTTGGCGTTGAACAGTACGCTGACCGGGGTGTCGGCTTAACCCTTTGATACGACGGACGAACCTCAATGATTGAGCAAGCCCGCCGCTTGTGCGCCACCCTCGCTCTTGCGTTTGCGACCGCCGTCGCGCCGCTGGCGGGGGCCGCCCAGGCCCGAGTTTCCTACCAGCCCGCCGCCACCGCGCAGCCGAAGTACGCCGCGATCGTGGTCGATGCGACGTCGGGCGAAGTGCTCTACGCCAAGCGCGCCGACAGCCCCCGCTACCCCGCCTCGATCACCAAGGTGATGACGCTCTACCTGGTGTTCGACGCGCTCTCGACCGGCCGCCTGAAGCCCGACGACCTCATCACCGTCTCCCCGCGCGCCGCCGCCCAGGCCCCCACCAAGCTGGGCCTGTCGGCCGGCGAGACCATCACCGTGTCGGACGCCATGCAGGCGATGGCCATCAAGTCGGCCAACGACATGGCCGTGGCCATGGCCGAGAAGCTGGGCGGCAGCGAAAGCCGCTTCGCCGCCATGATGACCCTGCGCGCCCAGGAGCTGGGCATGGTCAACACCCACTTCGTGAACGCCTCCGGCCTGCCCGACAGCCGCCAGCTGACCACCGCCCGCGACATCGCCATCCTGTCGCGCGCCGTGATGCGCGACTATCCGCAGTACTACCGGCTGTTCAGCCAGGAGCGGTTCACCTATCGCGGCCGCACCATGAACAACCACAACGGCCTGCTGTTCCGCATGCCCGGCGTGGACGGGCTGAAGACCGGCTTCACCAACGCCTCGGGCTACAATCTCGCGGTCTCCGCCGTGCGCGACAATCGCCGGCTGATCGCCGTGGTGATGGGCGGAACGTCCAACGCCGCGCGCGACCACAACGCCCAGGACCTGCTGCTCACCGGCTTCGACGTGATGGCGCGCCGCGCCAACGGCGAGAGGATCCTGGTGGCCCAGAACATGTTCGAGCCCGAACCCTCCGGCTACTCGATGCAGCCCTCCGTGGAACAGGGCGACGGCGACCAGGACGGCTCGCGTGTGGTGATGACGTCAACCCGCGCGCCCGCCAACACCTCGCGCTTCGAGATCGTCGACCCCAGGACCACCGCCCTGCACACCGACAAGGCCGACAAGAAGACCGGTTCCAAGAAGGCCGAGGCCGGCCGCTGGGCCGTTCAGGTCGGCGCGTTCAAGTCCAAGGCCCTGGCCCGGACCCAGCTCGGCGTGGTCGAGAAGAAGTTCGGCCGTCACTTCGCCAAGGCCGACGGTCAGGTGTCGAAGGACGGCTCGTGGCGCGCCCAGTTCAAGGGCTTCTCCGAGTCCGACGCTCGCGACGCCTGCAGCGCGCTCAAGGCCAAGAAGATGCCCTGCATGGTGGTCAGACCGGGCTGAGGCGGGCCTCGCCTACTTCCGCAGCAACCGGTCCCGCGCGGCGTTGAGCTGAGCGGCCAGGCCGTCCGTCCCGCCCTTGTCCGGGTGGGCCATGCGCATGAGCCGCGAATAGGCCGCCTGGATCTCCTCTGGCGTCGCGTCCGGACCGACGCCGAGGATGGAGCGCGCCTCCGCCTCACCGACCTTGGCGGGGGTCGGCCGCGGCTGCGAGGGGCCGCTCAGCCGTGCGGTCGAGGCCAGCCACAGCCCCACGACGACCAGGACGATCGCCCTGCCCCACTCGCCGCGCAGCCCCACGAAGGCCGCGGCGGCGAAGGCGGCGACGGCCAGGGCCCCGGCGAGCAGCCGCCATTCGCGCCGCTTCAGGACCCGGCGGTCGCCGCCCATCCAGACGAACACCGCCAGGGCCGCGCAGCCCAGAGCGATGTAGAGCACTACTGGGCGGCCAGCAGCTCGGCGCCCGTGGCGTCGGACAGGCCGAGCGAGGTCATCAGGGCGCGCAGCTCCTGGCGGGCGGCCACGTGCTGCAGGCTCATGGCCACCGGCTTGATGGTCGGCGACAGGTCGGCGATGGTCAGGCCGAAGGGGAACAGCTCGCGGTAGATCACCCGGTCGCGCAGGCCGGGTCCCACGCGGAAGCCCACGCGACGCGACAGGGCCTGGACCCGCTCGTCCACCCGGCGGCGGTTGCGGGCCTCGGTGGGCGCCAGGCGGTTGCGCAGCACCACCCAGTCGATGGTCTGGCCCGAGGTCGCCGCCCGCAGCTTGCGGCTGTTCCAGACGGTCTCGGAATAGAGGCTGGGCCGCTTGAGTTCCAGGGTCACCGGATCGACGACCCCCAGTGTGTCGAAGTCGACGAAGCTGTCGTTCATCGGCGTGACGATCAGGTCGGCGCGGCCGTGGGCGGCTCGGCTGACGGCGGTGTCGGCGCCGGGCGTGTCGATCAGCACGAAGTCCGACGCCTCGGACTCGGCGAAAGCGGCCTCGAACCGCCCCAGGACCTCGTCCTCCGGCGCCTTGGCCAGGGCGGCCTCCAGCGGATGCTCGACCGGCATGGGCGCTTCCAGGCCGTTGGCGGCCAGCCAGGCGCGCCGGTGCGCGAAGAAGTGGCCGAGCGACTGCTGGCGCAGGTCAAGGTCCAGCACGGAGACCTTGGCGCCGCCATGCAGCAGGGCCGCGGCCAGGTGAATGGCCAGGGTGGACTTGCCGGCCCCGCCCTTTTCGTTGCCGATGACGATGACCTTGGGTTGGGCCATGACCTGGGGAACTCCAAACTCCGCGGCGCCGGGAGCGCCGATTCGCAGAGCTTAACCTGTGCCCCGCCTTCACCATGCGTCAACGCGCGTCGGGACGCAGGCTGTGGATGGATAGACGAGCGGCGGCCGCTCGGCCATAACCCACGACCGCTCGAGGAGGCCTCCCCATGCCCGAACTCGCCGTCGTCCGCACCGTCGCCGACCTGCGCGCCCAGGTGCGCGCCTGGCGCAGGGCCGGCCTGACCGTCGGCATGGTTCCGACCATGGGCGCCCTGCACGAGGGCCACCTGTCGCTGGTGCGGCTGGCCAAGGCCAGGGCCGACCGCGTGGTGGCCTCGATCTTCGTCAACCCCACCCAGTTCGGCCCCAACGAGGACTTCGACGCCTATCCGCGCGACGAGGGCCGCGACTCAAGCCTGCTGGCGGAGGCGGGCTGCGACCTGCTGTTCGCGCCGACCGTGGCCGAGATGTATCCCCCCGGCGCCTCGACCACCGTGACCGTGGCCGGAGTCTCCGAGCCCCTGGACGGCCAGGCGCGGCCGGGCCATTTCGCCGGGGTCGCCACCGTGGTGACCAAGCTGCTCAACCAGTGCCAGCCCGACGTCGCGGTGTTCGGCGAGAAGGACTACCAGCAGCTCCAGGTCATCAAGCGCCTGGTCCGCGACCTGGACCTGCCGGTGGAGATCGTGGGCGGGCCGACGGCGCGGGCGCAGGACGGCCTGGCCCTGTCGTCGCGCAACGCCTACCTGTCCGACGCCGAGCGGGCCGTGGCGCCGGCCCTGGCCCGCGCCCTCAGGGCGGCGGCGCAGGCGCTTGGCTCCGGCGCGCGGGTGGACGACGTCGAGGCCCAGGCCCTGGCGTCGATCCGCGAGGCCGGCTTCAGCAGCGTCGACTACTTCGAGGTCCGCGATGCGAACGACCTGTCGCGCCTGGGCCCCGGACCGGTCGGGGGCGAGGCCCGCATCCTGGTCGCGGCCAGGCTCGGCAGGACCCGCCTGATCGACAACATGGCGGTCTGAGCGCCTACCAGGCGCCGGCTTCGCGCAGCTGGCGGGCCAGTTCGGTGGGGATCTCGCCGTCGGACGCGAGGTCCAGGTCGGGCGGGACGTCCTTCTCCTCGAGATAGCGCCAGCCCTGGAAGGCCCGCCGGGGCGTCGGCGCCACGCGGACGATCTCCGGGTCCAGCTCGATCTCGCAGCGCGAGGTGATCCCCTCGCCCACCGTGCGGATGCCGATGATGCGCTGCCGGCACAGGATCATGCCCTTGAAGATCCGGTAGATGGAGCCGCCCTCCAGCAGCTCGTCGGCGCGCCTGGGCGTCATCTTGGTGTGCAGCAGCCAGGGCTTGGAGCCGTCCCTGTGCCAGTCCAGCAGGTCGTCGATGGTGTCGCAGCCGACGCAGAGGCGGATCATGTGCAGCGCCATCAGTCGGCGGCCTTCAGACGGGCCAGGGACGCGCCCTCGCTGACCTGGTCGCCCGCGGAGACGCTGAGCGCCTCAACCTCGCCGTCGAAGGGCGCGGTCAGCGCGTGCTCCATCTTCATGGCCTCCAGCGTCATCAGGGCCTGGCCGCGCACCACCTTGTCGCCGATCGCGACCGAGACCGTCACCACCTTGCCCGGCATGGGCGAGACGATCCTGCCGTCGCCGCTGGCGGCCTCGTCGAGGTCGGCCACCGGCGGCCGGGCCGAGAGCACGAAGGTCTCCCCGGCCTCGAACACCACCACCGAATCGTCGGTCATCAGCACGTCGGCCTCGAGGTCGCCCTGCGGCAGCGGCGCGTCCAGGGGCTGGCCGTCCAGGAACAGCCGCACGGTGGTGCGGGGCGCGGCGTTCATGCGGAAGCCGGTCAGCTCCCGCCAGGGGGACGGCGCCGCCTCGTCGCTGCCGCCCAGCACCGCCGCGGCGGCTACGGCCAGGATGTCGTCGGAGGGTCGGGCTGCGGCGGCCAGCTCGTCGAGGCGGCCGCCGATGAAGCCGGTGTCCACGTCGCCGGCGATGAAGTCGGGGTGGTCCAGGCAGCGGGCCAGGAAGGCGGCGTTGGTCTTCACCGGCCAGACCTCCACCTCGGCGCAGGCCTGGGCCAGCAGGTCGGACGCGCCCTCGCGAGTCGGGGCGTGGGCGATCAGCTTGGCGATCATCGGATCGTAGAACGGCGTGACCTCGTCGCCCTCCTCCACGGCGCTGTCGACCCGCACGCCCGACGGCAGGCGGAAGTGCTCCAGCACCCCGATCGAGGGCAGGAATCCGCCGGCCGGGTTCTCCGCATAGAGCCTGGCCTCCAGGGCGTGGCCGCTGAGCCTGATCTCGTCCTGGGCCAGCGGCAGGCGCTCGCCCGAGGCGACGCGGAACTGCCACTCCACCAGGTCGACCCCGGTGACCGCCTCGGTGACCGGATGCTCCACCTGCAGCCGGGTGTTCATCTCCATGAACCAGATGCGGTCGGGCCGCAGGCCCTCGGAGGCGTCGGCGATGAACTCGACGGTGCCCGCGCCCACATAGCCGACCGCCTGGGCGGCCTTGACCGCCGCCTGGGTGACCGCCGCGCGGGCTTCGGGGCTCATGCCCGGCGCCGGAGCTTCCTCGATGACCTTCTGGTGTCGGCGCTGCAGCGAACAGTCGCGCTCGAAGAGGTGGACCACGTTCCCGTGGCTGTCGCCGAACACCTGCACCTCGATATGGCGCGGGCGGGTGACGTATTTCTCGATCAGCACCCGGTCGTCGCCGAACGAGGCCGCCGCCTCCCGCTGGCAGGAGGCCAGGGCCGCGGCGAAGTCGTCGCTGTCCTCCACCCGCCTCATGCCCTTGCCGCCGCCGCCGGCCACGGCCTTGATCAGCACGGGATAGCCGGTTCGATCCGCCTCCGCCCGAAGGCGCTTCAGCGTCTGGTCGTCGCCCAGATAGCCCGGCGTCACCGGCACCCCGGCCTCGATCATCAAGGCCTTGGCGGCGTCCTTCAGGCCCATGGCGCGGATCGCCTGGGGCGGCGGCCCGATCCAGACCAGGCCCGCGGCGATCACCGCCTCGGCGAAGTCGGCGTTCTCGCTGAGGAAGCCGTAGCCGGGGTGGATGGCCTCCGCACCCGTCGCCCTCGCAGCGGCGATGATCTTCTCGCCCACCAGATAGCTCTCGCGGGCGGCGGCGGGGCCGATCAGCACCGCGCGGTCGGCCTCG
>DASUIJ010000365.1:0-5305 GCA_036279815.1 Phenylobacterium sp.
GGCTTCGTGCGTTCAAACTTTTCCTTGGCCATCAGGGTCCTGCCGGCGTTGTTTCAATTGGTTGATGAAGGGCTTGGAGCGGGTAGCGGGAATCGAACCCGCATCCTCAGCTTGGAAGGCTGCTGCACTACCATTGTGCTATACCCGCGAAGGGCGGTGCTCGGGCGAGCCTCCTGGAAAAATTGTCGCTCTGGCGCGTGGTGGGGGAAGTAGGACTCGAACCTACGAAGGCTGACGCCAGGGGATTTACAGTCCCCCCCCTTTGCCACTCGGGACATTCCCCCAGCGCACACAGAGCCCTATCAAGGCTCGGATTTCCGTCCGGCCCCAATTTGGAGCGCGTCTTATAGTGGCCTCGCACAACGAACGCAACGCAGGCCGAAGGCCCGCGAAAAAGGGGCCGGGAAAGCCTGCCCATCAACGCTTCCAGCCCCGCCACGCCGCGGTTTCGGACGATTGGCTGTGGGGATGGCACGCCGTGGCCGCCGCATTGGAGAATCCGGCCCGGCCCGCGCCGCAGCGCCTTTTGGCCACCGCGGACCGCGCCCGGGAGATCGAGCGGCGATTCGGTCGGCCGGCCGCCCTTGAGATCGTCGACGCCCAGCTGATCGGCCAGAACCTGCCCCAGGGCGCCGTCCACCAGGGCGTGGCCCTGCGCGTCGCCGAGCCGGAACCCCTGGCCCTGGAGGATTTCGAGGCCAGGCCGGGCGCCGTGCTGCTGGTGCTGGACCAGGTGACCGACCCGCAGAACGTCGGCGCGATCCTGCGCTCCGCCGCCGCCTTCGGGGCGGCCGGCGTCATCCTGCAGGACCGCCACGCTCCGAAACTCACCGGCGCCCTGGCCAAGGCCGCCGCCGGCGCCGTGGACAAGGTTCCGACCGCCCGGGTGATCAACCTGTCCCGCGCCCTGGAAACCCTGGCGGAGGCCGGCTGGCGGGCGGTGGGCCTGGACGGGCAAGGCGAGCGCACCCTCGCCGAGGCGCTGGACGGCGCCCCCACCGTCCTGGTCCTGGGCTCCGAGGGCGAAGGCCTGCGCCGCCTGGTGTCCGAGCATTGCGACGAGCTTGCGCGCATTCCCATGCCCGGCGGCTTCGAGAGCCTCAACGTCGCCGCCGCCGCCGCCGTGGCGCTCTACGAGGCCGCCCGCCCCCGCAAGCCACTCGCCTGACGGTCGTTTTGGGTTGCAGGCGCGCACCGGACCTGATGCGGTCACGGTTGAGATGAATTCAACCATGACCAAGTCCGCGGCAAGTCTGACCGGCGCGACGGCGGCGCTGCTACTGCTGGCCGCCTGCAACGGCCAGGTTCCGGTCGAACCGCCGCCGGCTCCCGAGCCCCCGCCGGAGGCCGCGCCTCCGCCGCCGCTGCTGGGCGGCCCGCCGGCGCCCGCCGACCACAGCGGCCTGCTGGGCGGCCCGCAGGACGCGCCCTCCGCGGAATCGCCTGACGGCCTGACCACGTTCCGGCGCTCGGACGGCGTGCTGGTCACGGTCATGCGGCCGATCCCCAATCCCGAAGACCAGGCGCCGACGCCGGGGCCCCGCAACCATCGCGACGCCGCCGCTCCGGCCGAGGGGCCCGCGGCCATGCCGCATGTCCGGACTCAGACGCCCCCGCCGCCTCCGGCCGCGACCACCCCGACGCCGGCTCCGGCCGCAGCCCCTGCCCGCCCGCCCCAGCCCCTGGCGCCGACCCGGCCGCTTCCGCCGCCCAAGGTGGTCGAGCAGCCGACGCCGGCTCCGATCCCGTCCGGCGTGCTCTCGAAGGCGCCGATGACCGCCGCCGCGCCGACCGGACCGCTCACGCCCCCGAACGGCGCGCCGCCCGCGCCCCAGGAACCCGCCGCCTTCGCCTTCGGATCTCAGAAGTCGCTGATCGGGGGCCTGCTGGTGCTGGTGGCCATGGCGATCCTGGTGGCCCTGGCCCGCCGCATGGGGGCCGCGCGCCAGCGCGCCGAGCGCCAACGCAAGCTCGACTCCACCGTCGATTTCAACAGCGCCGACACCCAGCCGTCGGCCGTCACGGCCGAGGAGCCGCCCGAGCCGCCTGCGGCACCCAGGTTGTCCGACCCGGCCTGAGACCGGCGCGGCTCACGCCGCGCCGGCTCGCCATGTCCTAGAGCAGGTCGCCGCCCGCCGCCGAGGCGGTGGTGCCGAACTTCTCGTAGGCCTTGATCACGTTGCGGCCCACCGTCCAGCGGTGCACCTCGTCCGGCCCGTCCACCAGCCGCTGCGAGCGGATGTGGGTGTACCAGGCGGCCAGCGGCGTGTCGGTGGAGTAGCCCAGGGCGCCGTGCAGCTGGATGGCGGTGTCCACCACCTTGTGGACCATGTGGGCCAGGAACACCTTGGCGATGGAGTTCTCCTGCCGCAGGTCCATGCCCTTCTCGGCCTTGTAGGCGATGTGCAGCAGCATCAGCCGGGCCATGTAGAGCTCGCTGGCGCAGTCGGCGAGCATCCACTGGACGCCCTGGCGTTCCGACAGCTTCTTGCCAAAGGTCTCGCGCTTGGTGACGTGGGCGGCTGCCATGTCCAGCGCACGCTGGGCCATGGCCACGTTGTGCATGCCGTGGCGCAGGCGGCCGTAGGCCAGGCGGTGCTGGCCCATGTCGAAGCCGCGGCCCTCCCCGCCCAGCAGGTTCTCGGCCGGGACCTTGAGGTCTTTGATGTCGATCTCGGAATGCCCGCCGCCCATGATCTCGCTGAGCGGGCCATGGACGGCCATGGTGCCGATGTCGCGCTTGATGATGTAGCCGGGATTGGGCAGCTCGACGATGAAGGTCGAATAGCGCTGGTGGCGCGGCGCGTCGGGGTCGGTCATGGCCATGACCACCGCGATATCGGCGGCGCTGGCCGCCGAGGAGAACCACTTCTCGCCGTTGAGGATGTAGTTCTCGTTGCCGTCCTTCACCGCCCGGGTCTGCATGCCGGTGGCGTCGGCGCCGGCCGCCTTCTCGGTCATCGAGTAGCAGACGCGCTTGTCGCCGTTGAGTAGCGGCTTGAGGTACTTCTCCTTCTGCTCGGGCGTGCCGTGGGCCAGCAGGGTCAGCATGGTGGCGTCGTCAGGACCCTGGCTGTTCATCGACAGGGCGCCCAGATGGCTTTCGCCCAGTTCCATCTGGACAAGGGCGTTGGCCAGCGGGCCCAGGCCCATGCCGCCGTATTCCTTGGGGATGAACGGGAGCCACAGGCCCTGGGCGCGGGCCTTGGCGCGCAGCTCGGCCAGGACGGTCTTGAAGGATTCCTTGTCGACCAGCCGTTTCTCGGCCGGGATGCACTCCTCGTGGACCCACTTGCGCACGCGCTCGCGGACGGCCTTCGCCTCGGCCGGAATTTCGAAGTCGATCGACATGGTCGTTCCCTCACCTGCTCATTTGTTTGCGCCCCCAGGGTCTGCCCTAATGGGGGTCTTGGGCAAGACGCCTATCGGGAATGTCCGTGGGGAAGCCAAGCTCTCCGCAGGCCGGGACCGGCCGCCGGGTTCAGCGTCCCCGGTCGAGGTCGACCGGCAGGTGGTCGGGGAACGGCCCGGCCCAGCGCATCGGACCTACCTTGCCGACGCCGCGCTCCAGCAGCCGGGAGACCAGCATCGGAATCTGCATGTCGCTGAGCCCGCGTCCGGCGCAGGGATGAAGCCCGCCGCCGAAGTGCAGGTAGCCGTCGGCCGGCCGGTCGGGCCGCAGGGTCTCGGGATCGGGGAAGGCCTCGGCGTCCTGCATCGCCGCCTGGGTCCAGGCGAACACCCGGCTCCCGGCGGGCACGGCGACCCCGCCCAGCGTGGTGTCGGTCTCCGCCTGCCGCAACACCAGGGGATTGTGCGGCCAGCGCCTCAGGGCCTCGCGGCACCAGCCGAGCATCCGTGAGCCGTCGCCGGCGTCATGGCGCGCGCGGTCGAGCAGGCCACGGTCCCGGCTCATGACCACCAGGATCTTGGCCACGCAGGACGTCGTGGTGTCCACCGATCCCACCAGCATGCCGCCCAGGATGCGGCGCACCCCGTCGTCGTCCAGGCTCGTCTGGCGCATCAGCGCGCCCATCAGGTCCTCGCCGGTCACGCCGTCGCGACGACGGCTGGCGATCTCCGTCTCCAGCCAGGCGCGCATCAGGGAGGCGGCCTTCAGCGCCCTCTGTTCCACCGCCTTGTCGCCGCCCAGGTTGAGGAAGGTGTGGGCGAAGATGGCGCGGGCCACTTCCCGGAAGGTCGCCTCATCAGGGCCGGCGATCCCGAAAAACCGTCTGGCGGTTCGGCCGGCGACGACGCGCGCATAACCCGCGACCGCATCGATCGGTCCGTAGCCGGCCGCGGCGATCAACGCCTCTGCGTCGGCCGTGGCCCGGGCGACCAGCGCCCCCAGGTCCACCTCCGACATGGCGGCATGGAGCACCCGATGCTCCTCGGTGAGCGCATCGCTGCGGTCCATGCCCAGCATGAACGGGCCGTTGACCGCCTCGATCCGGGCCGCATTTATCGGCGCGATCCTGAAATCGAGGTCGCGTCTGAGGACCTCGTCCACATGGCGATGGCGCGCGGCGATCACGGTGGAGCCGAACCTCAGGGGCTTGTTCAGCACCCTCACGCCGATCCAGGCGGCGATCCCCAGGGCGGTCGGCCCGGAGAGCAGGCCGCCCGCGACCGCAGGGGTTTGGATCTGGCTGAGCGTCACCGGCTGCTCGCCCGGGGCAATATCCGCCATCGCAACACTCGCCTCACGACCCATGGACCTGGATCAATCGTGCAAGTTGTTGGCGCGTTTGTCGAGTTGCGACGCGGGACGCCCTTGCCTGCGCCGACCCGATCCGGTCACCGGTCGGCGGCGCAGCCGATCTTCTTCTTCATGTTCATCACCTCGCTGGAGCTCAGCTTGGTGATGGTTCCGACCGGAATGAAGCTGTGCTCCTCGTGGACCAGTTCGAAGTTCTGACCGTCCACGGTGCGCCACAGCAGGTAGCCGCAGTCCTCCGGCACATTGGCGTAGGCGCCCACATAATCCACCGAGGCGTAGACGCCGGGCCGGGCGATCGAGGCGGGGTTGTCGTACCAGGTGATGCCGACGATGCGGCGCCCCAGGTTCTCGCCGGCTTCCTGGCTGAACCGGGCGGCGTCGGCCGGCCAGCCGTCCGCCATGCGCCGGGTGTCGGCGTCGAACAGCGACAGCGCCGTCCGCAGGTCCCCGCTGTCGCGGGCCGCGAAGAAGCGGTCGGTCATGGCCAGGACCGCCTTGTCGTCATGCGCGGCGGCGACCTTGGCCATGGACTGCGAGGTCTGGCCCCGCGCCACGCAGTGGAAGTCCTGATTGAAGACCAGC
>DASUIJ010000366.1:0-6019 GCA_036279815.1 Phenylobacterium sp.
GTGATCGACGAGATCGCCTTCCAGACCAACCTGCTGGCGCTGAACGCCGGGGTCGAGGCCGCGCGCGCCGGAGACGCGGGCAAGGGCTTCGCCGTGGTCGCCTCCGAGGTCCGGGCGCTGGCCCAGCGCTCCGCCGAGGCCGCCAAGGAGATCAAGGCGCTGATCTCCACCTCCACCCGCCAGGTCGGCGACGGCGCCCAGCTGGTCGGCAGGACCGGCGAGGCGCTGCAGCGCATGGTCGGCCGGGTGAGCGAAATCTCGACCCTGATCTCCGAGATCGCCGCGTCGTCGCGCGAGCAGTCCGTGAGCCTCGCCCAGGTCAACACCGCGGTTAACCAAATGGACAAGGTGACGCAGCAGAATGCGGCCATGGTCGAGGAATCGACCGCCGCCAGCCACTCCCTGCTCACCGAGGCCGAGCAGCTGGGCGAAAGCGTCCGCATCTTCCAGACCCGGGAGGCGCCCGCTCAAGCCCGCGCCACGACCCGTCCGGCCGCCCGCCACGCGCCTGCTCCGCAGCTCCGCGCCACCGGCGGCCGCGGGGCCTCGGCGCTTCGCAAACCCTCGCCCCACCAGGGCGCAGACCAATGGGAAGAGTTTTGATGTCCGACCCCGCACTGGCCGCTTCGGCCGAACCCTGCATGGTCAGCCTGATCCCCGTCCTGGACCTCCAGGCGGCCGAACCGCTGCGCGCGGAGCTCATGTCCCTGCGCGGGCGGCCTCTGGAAATCGACGCTTCGCAGGTCGCCCGGCTGGGAGGCCTCTGCCTGCAGGTTTTGATGTCCGCGCGTAAAATCTGGTCCGAGGACGGCGTCACCTTAACGGTGAATCAACCGTCTTTGGCGTTTTCAGAACAACTGACGGCGTTCGGGAATCCCGAGCTTCATTGCGAGCCCGAAGGGGGACTTTCGTGAGCAAGACTGTACTGACCATCGATGACAGCCGCACCATGCGGGAAATGTTGAACCACGCACTGGTCGAGGCGGGCTACCGCGTCCTCCAGGCGGTCGACGGCGTGGAGGGCCTCGAGGTCCTGCAGGCCAACGGCGGCGACATCGACGTCGTCATCACCGACATCAACATGCCCCGGCTCGACGGCTTCGGCGTGATCGAGGGCGTCCGGGCCGATCCGGCCCACCGCGCCACCCCGATCCTCGTCCTCACCACGGAGAGCGACGCGGCGAAGAAGGAGCGGGCCCGTTCGGCCGGCGCCACGGGCTGGATCGTCAAGCCGTTCAACCCGGTGAAGCTCGTCGACGCCGTCCGCAGGGTCGCCGCCTAACCGTCTTAACGCCGTTTCGGAGCGTCCCGTTGGATCCGTTCGAGAGCATCAAGCAGACGTTCTTCCAGGAGTGCGACGAGCTCCTGACGGACGCCGAGCAGGGCCTGCTGGCCATGGAATCCGGCGACGCCGATTCCGAGACCATCAACGCCGTGTTCCGGGCCGTTCACTCGGTGAAGGGCGGCGCGGGCGCTTTCGGTCTTGAGGACCTGATCCGCTTCGCCCACGTCTTCGAAACCGTGATGGACGAGATCCGGTCCGGCCAGATGGCCCTGACCGACGAAGTCGCAAAGACGCTGCTGCGGGCCTTCGACGTGCTCGCCGACCACGTCAACGCCGCGCGCGACGGCGCCAAGGTCGAGGAGGGCCGCTCCTCGGGCGCGCTGTCCGAACTGCGGGCCCTGATCGGCCAGACCGGCGAGGAAGAGGACGACCTGGGCGGCGGCGACGAGGACTTCGGCTTCGTGCCGATGGCGATCAGCCTGGACGACGACGACGCCCCGGCCGGCGAACCCGTTTCGCTGGACGATATCCCGGCCGTCGACCCTGTCGCCGAGGTCGCCGAAGGCCCGGCCATGTCCGTCTGGCGGGTTCGCTTCGCGCCCAAGTCGGAGATGTACGGCAAGGCCAACGAATCCGGCCTGATCCTGCGCGAGCTGGCCAGGCTGGGCCAGACCGAGGTCACCCTCAACGACACCGACCTGCCGCCCCTCGACCAGCTCTCCGCGGAACAGGCCTATCTGAGCTGGACCGTCCGGCTCACCACCGAGGCCGACTACGACGCCATCCACGAGGTCTTCGAGTTCGTCGAGGACGACTGCTCCCTTTCGATCGTCAACGAGAGCGACGCCGGCGCGGGCGCTCCCGCCGCCGAAATGTCCGATGACGAACGCGCCGCCGCCTCGGCCGACGCGCCGCTGGACATCGCCGCCCTGCTGGCCCGGGTCTCGGGCGAAGCGCCCGCGCCGGCCGCCGCCGCAGCGCCGGCCGCCGAACTGTCCGACGACGAACGCGCCGCGGCCTCCGCCGAAGCGCCCCTCGACGTCGCCGCCCTGATCGCCAAGGCCCAGACCGCCGTGACCCCCGAGCCGGCCGCGCCCGCCGCGCCGCCCGTGGCTCCGCCTCCGGTCGCCGCCGCGCCCGCGCCTGCCGCGCCGCCGGCCAACGCCAACACCCCCGCCGCCGCGCCCGTCGCGCCGCAGGCCACCATCCGCGTCGACCTCGACCGCGTGGACCGGCTGATCAACGCCGTCGGCGAACTGGTGATCCAGCAGGCCATGCTGTCCCAGCAGGTGATGGAAAGCGGCCTGGCCCGCTCGTCCAACGTCGCCCTCGGCCTCGAGGACCTGGAGCTCCTGACCCGGGAGATCCAGGACAGCGTCATGGCCATCCGCGCCCAGCCGGTGAAGAGCGTGTTCCAGCGCATGCCGCGCCTGGCCCGCGAAGTCGCCGAAATGACCGGCAAGCGGGTCAAGCTGATCATGGAAGGCGAGGGCACCGAGGTCGACAAGACGGTGATCGAGCGCCTGACCGACCCGATCACCCACATGCTGCGCAACGCCATCGACCATGGCCTCGAGGACCCGGAAGGCCGGGTCGCCGCCGGCAAGCCCGCCGAGGGCGTGGTCCGCCTGCGCGCCCTGCATCGCGGCGGCCGCATCGTCATCGAGCTGCAGGACGACGGCCGCGGCATCAACCGCACCCGGGTCCGCGGGATCGCGATCGAACGCGGCCTGATCACCGAGGACGCGGTGCTGTCGGACGAAGAGATCGACAACCTGATCTTCCTGCCCGGCTTCTCCACCGCCGAGGTGGTCTCCGACATCTCCGGACGCGGCGTCGGCATGGACGTGGTCCGCCGGTCGATCCAGGGCCTCGGCGGCCGCATTTCGATCAGCTCCGAGCCCGGCAAGGGCTCCAAGTTCACCATGTCCCTGCCCCTCACCCTGGCGGTGTTGGACGGCATGGTGGTCACTGCGGCCGAGCAGACCCTGGTCGCCCCGCTGTCGGCCATCGTCGAGAGCCTGACGCCCAAGGCCGAGGACATCCATTACATCGGCGGCAAGGACGCGGTGATCCGCATCCGCGACACCTTCGTGCCCCTGATCGACGTGGGCGTGGCGCTGGGCTTCCGCGACACGCCGATCGCCAACGGCCAGGGCGTCGCGGTCCTGGTGGAGAGCGAAGGCGGCGGCAAGGCGGCCCTCCTGGTCGAGGCGATCCAGGGCCAGCGCCAGGTGGTCATCAAGAGCCTTGAAGCCAACTACCAGCAGATCGAGGGCGTGGCCGCCGCGACGATCCTCGGCGACGGTCGCGTCGCCCTGATCCTCGACGTCGACGCCCTGGTGACGACGACGCGCCGCCGACCCGCGGTCGCGCCGGCGCGCACCGAAAAGCGATTGGCGAGCTGACCCATGAACCAGATCGTGAGCCCGATCCACGGCGCCCGGCGCGAACTCATCGCCTTCCGCATCGGCGACCAGGAATTCTGCGTGGACATCATGCAGGTGCGTGAGATCCGCGGCTGGACGACCGCCACGCCCCTGCCCCGCACGCCCGCCTTCGTGAAGGGCGTCATCAACCTGCGCGGCGCCGTGCTGCCGATCGTCGACCTGGGCGCCCGCCTGGGCCTGGCCACCTCCGAGCCCACCGCCCGCCACGTGATCATGGTGATCAACCAGGGCGCCCGCACCCTGGGCCTGCTGGTCGACGCCGTCTCGGACATCATCGACGTGACCGAGGACATGGTGCAGCCGACGCCCGACATCGCCTGCGACCAGGTCAAGGCGTTCGTCAAAGGCCTGTTCGCCATCGACGGGCGGATGATCAGCCTGATCACGCTGGATCGCGTCCTGATGGACGTGGAAGCGGAGGCGGCATGAGCACGTTCCCAGACAGCCGCAAGGGCTCCGGGACCGGCCTCGTCGAGGGCGAGTTCCCCTTCACCACCGACGACTTCAACAAGATCGCCCAGATCCTTCACAGCCACGCCGGCATCGCCCTGGCCGAAGGCAAGGCCGCCCTGGTCTATTCGCGCCTGGCCAAGCGCCTGCGCTCGCTTGGCCTGCGCAGCTTCCGCGAATACTGCGCCCTGGTGGAGGACTCCAACCAGGTCGACGAGCGCCAGGCGATGATGGCCGCGCTGACCACCAACGTGACCCGTTACTTCCGCGAGCCGCACCACTTCGACCACCTGCGTGACCATGTCCTGCCCAGGCTGGTGGACCGGGCCAAGCGCGGCGGCCGTATCCGGCTGTGGTCGGCGGCCTGCTCCAACGGCCAGGAGCCCTACTCCATGGCCATCACCGTGCTCGCGGCCCTGCCCGACGCGGCCAATCTCGACGTCAAGATCCTGGCCACCGACATCGACCCCAACATGGTCGCCGAGGGCCGCGCGGGCATCTATCGCGAAGAGGCCGTCTCGCCCGTGCCGGTGGACCTGCGCCGCCGCTGGTTCAGGAAGGCCGGCGCCGACCGCTGGGAAGTGGCCGACGAGCTGCGCGCCCTGGTCTCCTTCCGCGAGCTCAACCTGATCGGCGACTGGCCGATGAAGGGCAAGTTCGACGCCATTTTCTGCCGCAACGTCGTGATCTATTTCGACGAGCCGACCCAGGAACGCATCTGGAGCCGTTTCGCCCCGATGCTGGAGTCCGGCGGCACGCTCTACATCGGCCACTCCGAGCGGGTGACCGGCCCGGCCGCCCAGATCTTCCAGACCACCGGCCTGACCACCTATTCCCTGCGGGGTGGCCAATGACCGTGGGCGTCCTCGTTGTCGACGACTCGGCGACCATGCGCGGCCTGATCGCCGCGGCGCTCAAGCGCGACCCGGAGATCGAGGTCCTCGGCTTCGCCAACGACCCCATCGAAGCGCGCGAGCAGGTCAAGGTCCTGAACCCCGACGTCATCACCCTCGACGTCGAGATGCCCAAGATGAACGGGCTGGAGTTCCTGGAAAAGATCATGCGCCTGCGGCCGACGCCGGTGGTGATGGTCTCGACCCTGACCCAGGCCGGCGCCGAGGTGACCATCGCGGCCCTGGAGCTTGGCGCGGTGGAATGCATCGGCAAGCCGATGGGCGGCGTCACGCCGTCCGAGGCGTTCAAGGACCTGGCCGAAAAGGTCAAGGCCGCCGCCCGCGCGCGGGTGAAACCCTATACCGGCCCGGTCGCGCCCGTTGAGCGGCAGTCGGGCTATCAGCCGGCCAGGGACCTGATCCTGGCGATCGGCTCGTCCACCGGCGGGGTCGAGGCCCTGATGACCGTCCTGGCCAACTTCCCCGAGACCTGCCCGCCCACCGTGATCACCCAGCACATGCCGGCGACCTTCACCAAGAGTTTCGCCGCCCGGCTGGACCGGATCTGCGGCGCCCATGTCGCCGAAGCCCATGACGGGGCCCGGCTGCTGCCCGGCCACGTCTATGTCGCCCCCGGCGGCGACGCCCACCTGGAAGTGGTGGGCTCCACCCATCCGACCTGCCGCCTGCGGGAGGCGGAACCCGTGAACGGCCATCGGCCTTCCGTGGATGTCCTGTTCGAGTCCGTAGCCAGGCTCAATCGGCCCGCCGCCGGCGTGATCCTCACCGGCATGGGGCGCGACGGGGCGCAGGGTCTGCTCACCCTGCGCAACGGCGGCGCCCGCACCCTGGGCCAGGATGAGCCGAGCTGCGTGGTCTACGGTATGCCCAAGGCGGCCTATGAGCTCGGCGCGGTCGAAAAGCAGGTCGGCCTGTCCCGG
>DASUIJ010000367.1:0-3988 GCA_036279815.1 Phenylobacterium sp.
CCCTTCCAGCACCTTCTTCACCAGTTCGACCGGGATCTGCTCGGAGGCCAGGTAGCTGGCTGTGCCGCTGGTGGCGAGGATGCTGAAGCCCTGGGCGACCAGCAGGCGCACCGGCTCCAGGATCCAGGCCTTGTCGGCGTCCTTGACCGAGACGAACGCGCAGCCCTTCTCGGGCAGGATGGTCCCGCCGCCGAGCTGGCTCTTGGCGAAGGCGCGCGCGAAGGCCGGCTCCCGGGTCTCGCCGGGGCGGATCCAGTCCAGGCCCATGACCTCGCCGGTGGAGCGCATCTCCGGGCCCAGCACCGTGTCGACGCCGGCGAAGCGGGCGAACGGGAACACGGCCTCCTTCACGGCGACGTGGTCGTAGGGCTTCTCCACCAGGCCGAAGCTCGCGAGCTTGACCCCGGCCATCACCTTGGCGGCGATCGCGGCCAGCGGCTGGCCGATGGTCTTGGCCACGAAGGGCACCGTGCGGCTGGCGCGCGGATTGACCTCCAGCACGAAGATCCGCGGATTGTCGGAGTGCGGCTCCTCGATCGCGAACTGCACGTTCATCAGCCCGCGCACCTTCAGGGCGAAGGCCATGGCCTCGGTCTGCCGCTTCAGTTCGGCGATGGTCTCGGGCTTCAGCGAGAACGGGGGCAGGGAACAGGCCGAGTCGCCGGAATGGACCCCGGCCTCCTCGATGTGCTCCATGACCCCGGCCACGAACACCGTCTCGCCGTCGCAGACCGCGTCCACATCCACCTCGGTGGCGCGGGAGAGGTACTGGTCGATCAGCACCGGGCTGTCGCCGGACACCTGCACGGCGGTGCGGATGTAGCGGTCGAGCTGCTCGTCGTCGCGGACGATCTCCATGCCCCGGCCGCCCAGCACGTAGGACGGGCGGATGACCACCGGATAGCCGACCTGGTGCGCCGCCTCGAAGGCCTCGTCGCGGCTGCGGGCGAAAGCGTTGACCGGCTGCGCGATCTTCAGCTCGTGCAGCAGCTTCTGGAACCGCTCGCGGTCCTCGGCCAGGTCGATGGCGTCGGGGCTGGTGCCCAGGATCGGGATGCCGGCGTCTTCCAGGGCCTGGGCCAGCTTCAGCGGGGTCTGGCCGCCGAACTGCACGATCACCCCCAGCAGGGTCCCGTTCCGCTGTTCGACCGCGATCAGCTCCAGCACGTCCTCGGCGGTCAGGGGCTCGAAATAGAGCCGGTCGGAGGTGTCGTAGTCGGTGGAGACCGTCTCGGGGTTGCAGTTGACCATGATGGATTCCACCCCGATCGCGTCGAGCGCGAAGGCGGCGTGGCAGCAGCAGTAGTCGAACTCGATGCCCTGGCCGATCCGGTTCGGACCGCCGCCCAGGATGATCGCCTTGCGGGCGCTGGTGGGTTCGCTCTCGCAATCCGGCGCCTGGCCGAGCGCGCCGGTCTCGTAGGTCGAGTACATGTAGGGCGTCTCGGCGCGGAACTCGCCGGCGCAGGTGTCGATGCGCTTGAACACCGGGCGCACGCCCAGGGCCTGGCGGGCGGCGCGGACATCGGCCTCGGTGCGGTGGGTGAGCTTGGCCAACCGCGCGTCGGAGAAGCCCTGCGCCTTGAGGGCGTTGAACCCCTGGGCGGTGGTCGGCAGGCCGCCGGCGCGGATCAGGCCCTCCTCGCGCACCAGCTCCTGGAGCTGGCGCAGGAACCACGGCTCGTACGAGCAGGCCTGGTTCACATCCTCGACGCTCAGGCCGTGGCGGAAGGCCTGGGCGATCACCCGCAGCCTGTCGGGCGTGGGCGTGCCCAGGGCGCGGACCACGGCGGCGTGGCCGGTCTCGGGATCGGCCGAGCCCTCGATCTCGATGTCGTCCAGGCCGGTCAGGCCGGTTTCCAATCCGCGCAGGGCCTTCTGCAGGCTTTCCTTGAAGGTCCGGCCGATGGCCATGACCTCGCCAACCGACTTCATCGAGGTGGTCAGGTAGGGCTCCGAGCCGGGATACTTCTCGAAGGCGAAGCGGGGAATCTTGGTGACGACGTAATCGATGCTGGGCTCGAACGAGGCGGGCGTCGCGCCGGTGATGTCGTTCATCAGCTCGTCGAGGGTGTAGCCGACCGCCAGACGGGCGGCGACCTTGGCGATCGGGAAGCCGGTGGCCTTGGAGGCCAGGGCCGAGGACCGCGACACCCGGGGGTTCATCTCGATCACGACCATGCGGCCGTCGGCGGGATTGACCGCGAACTGCACGTTGGAGCCGCCGGTCTCCACCCCGATCTCGCGCAGCACGGCGATCGAGGCCGCCCGCATGCGCTGGTATTCCTTGTCCGTCAGGGTCAGCGCCGGGGCGACGGTGATGCTGTCGCCGGTATGGACGCCCATCGGGTCGATGTTCTCGATGGAGCAGACGATGATGCAGTTGTCCGCCTGGTCGCGGACCACCTCCATCTCGAACTCCTTCCAGCCCAGCACGCTCTCCTCGATCAGCACCTCGGTGGTGGGGGAGAGGTCGAGGCCGCGTTCCACGATCTCGCGGAATTCTTCCAGGTTGTAGGCGATGCCGCCGCCGGTGCCGGCCAGGGTGAAGGACGGGCGCACGATGGCCGGAAGGCCCACGAACTCCAGCCCTTCCAGAGCCTCGTCCATGGTGTGGGCGGCCTTGGACTTGGGGCTCTCGAGGCCCAGCTTGTCCATGGCGTCGCGGAACTTCTGGCGGTCCTCGGCCTTGTCGATGACGTCGGCCTTGGCCCCGATCATCTCCACGCCGTACCTGGCCAGCACGCCGGAGGCTTCCAGCGCCAGGGCGGTGTTCAGCGCCGTCTGGCCGCCCATGGTGGGCAGGAGGGCGTCGGGGCGTTCCTTGGCGATGATCTTCTCGACCATCTCGGGCGTGATCGGCTCGATGTAGGTGGCGTCGGCCACGTCGGGGTCGGTCATGATCGTGGCCGGGTTCGAATTGACCAGCACGATCCGGTAGCCCTCGGCGCGCAGCGCCTTGCAGGCCTGCACCCCGGAATAGTCGAATTCGCAGGCCTGGCCGATGACGATCGGGCCGGCGCCGATGATCAGGATCGAGGAGATGTCGGTGCGTTTGGGCATAATCGTCTCGCGCGCAAGGGCGGCTGCGCGGGTTCCGCGCGCCGTGCCCGTCTAGTCTGTAGGTTAAGGCGCCCGTTTAGAGACGGAGTCGGATTGGCGCAAGCGGTGAGCGCCCAAAGAAAATGGGCCGGCGCCGAAGCGCCGACCCATCGGTGTTCCATAGCCGTGGGACCTGGAGGTCCGCAGGCCGAAACTAGACCTGCAGATTGCCCGCGGACATCTTGCCGCTGCGCTTGTCGCGCTCGAGCTCGTAGGTGACCTTTTGACCTTCGTTCAGCGAACGGAGGCCGGCGCGTTCCACGGCCGAGATATGAACGAAGACGTCAGCGCCGCCTTCGTCAGGTTGAATGAAGCCGTAGCCCTTGGTGCCGTTGAACCATTTCACGGTGCCGGTAGACATAGAGATATTCGTCCTTGGATAGATATTCCCCGACGTCCAAAGCGGGCCGGCGAGGATCAAATTTCGAGGGGGATCGGGAGCAGGTCCGGTGCGTCATAAGAAGCGTCGAAAATCAGCCGAACCTACGAGTTTGACCCTCTCACTTTGTATCAATCGGCGGTTGATGGCAAGGCTGGGATTGAGGCCCCGTAAGGGCTGGCGCAGGAATGGCCCGAGAGACGCGCCTGGAGATGACCGATGAAGACCCCAACCCTGATCCTGGCCCTGGCCGCCTGGCCTGCCCTGGCCTGGGCGCAGAGCCCGCCGTCCGCGCCGGTCTCGACCCCGGTGGGCGCCTATGAGGCGACGGGCTCGGGCCAGCCCATCCTCCTTCCGCAGGGGCCGCTGAGGGTCACGGTGAGCCGCACCGACCTGGCGGCCGGCGGCGCCATCCCCCCGCACAAGCACCCGTTCCAGCGCTACAATTACGTCCTGGAGGGCGCCGTGCGGGTCACCAACCTGGACACCGGCGCCGTCCACGATTTC
>DASUIJ010000368.1:0-4453 GCA_036279815.1 Phenylobacterium sp.
ATCGCCGGATCGACCCAGGGTCGCCACGACGAGAAGACCGGGCTGCAGTCCAACGAGCCCGGGGACGGCGACGTCAACCTGGGGGAACAGGGCCGCCAGGGCAATCTTCGCCAGAACGTCGGCTACACTCAGCACGGCGGCAAGAAGCGCTAGGACCGAAGCCTCCGACGCCGGAGCCCCCGCTCGAATCCCGGCCTGGGCGACCTCAGGCCGGAACGTCCAGGCGGCGTGCGGCTTCCTGCGCCGCCGCCAGGCGTGAGGCGACCAGTGGGTCGAACCGCTTTCGGACGGCCGCCAGGATCTCCGCGGGCGCGGTCTCGGGACGCCCGGAATTGAACGGCGGCGCGGGCGAATATTCCAGACCGAGCTGGATGGACTGGGCCACAGGCTCCCCCGCCAGCTCCGCGGCCAGGGTGAGGGCGAAGTCCAGGCCCGCGGTGACGCCGCCGCCGGTGATGAGATTGCCGTCACGGACCACGCGGCCCTCGTCGATCGTCACCCCGAACGGCGTCAGCAGCTCCCGCCACTGCCAGTGGCAGGCCGCCCGCCGGCCCCGGATCAGGCCGGTGGCCGCGAGGATCAGCGAGCCCGTGCAGACGCTGGTCAGGTACTTCGCGCCGGACGCCAGCCGGCGGACTTCCGCCATGAACGCCTCGTCGAGCATGGCGTCGGTGGTCCCGAACCCGCCCGGGATGCAGATCACGTCGCAGGCCTCGACCTTGGCGAGGTCCGCCAGGCCGGAGAACACCAGCCCATCGGCCGCGATATCCGCGCCGCCCATCGAGGCGACGGTGACCTTGGCGCCGGGCAGCCGGGTCAGGACCTGGTGCGGACCGGTGAAGTCCAGGTGGGTCACAAGCGGATAAAGGGGGAAGACGATGTGCAGGTCCGCCATGGGAGGCTCCTTCGGATTTGACGCTGCATCCTCCCAGGCCTAGCGTGCGACCGAAATGACATTCTTACCTCGTTTTCCGCCATGCTCCGCAAAATCGGGCTGCTGATCTTTCCGGACTTCCAGCTCCTCGACGCGGCGGGTCCGATCTCGTCCTTCGAGATCGCGGGGCGCTATGCGCCGGGAACCTATGAGCTCAAGGTTATGGCGCTGGAGGCGGGGCCGGTGGCCAGCTCCTCCGGAGCGACGATGCTGGCCGAGCCCCTGTCCGACCAGGTCTTCGACACCCTGATGGTCTCCGGCGGGGATGGCACGCGGCCCGCGGCCCTCGAGCCGCGCCTGCTGGACTGGGTCAGGGCCGCCTCGGCCCGCGCACGGCGCACGGCGAGCGTCTGCTCGGGCGCCTACATCCTGGCCGAGGCCGGGCTGCTGGACGGCCGCCGCGCCACCACCCACTGGCAAAGGTCGGCCGACTTCACCCGCCGCTATCCCCAGGTCATGCTGGAGCCCGACCGGATCTATGTACGCGACGGCGCGATCTGGAGCTCCGCCGGCATCACGGCGGGGATCGACATGACCCTGGCCCTGATCGCCGAGGACCTGGGCGAGGAGATTTCCCGGCGCACCGCCCAGCAGCTGGTCGTCTACCACCGGCGTCCCGGCGGTCAGTCGCAGTTCTCCGCCCTGATCGAGATGGGCGGCCAGGAGGGGCGGTTCGCGGAGCTTCTGGACTGGATGCGGGCCCGGCTCGCCGAGCCGCTGACAGTGGAGCGCCTGGCCGACCAGGCGGCGATGAGCCCGCGCCACTTCGCCCGCGCCTTCGTGGCCGAGACCGGCCTCACCCCCGCCAAGGCCGTGGAGCGCCTGCGCCTGGAGACCGCCCGGGAGCGGGTCGAGGCCTCGTCCGATCCGATCGACCGGGTGGCCGAGGCGGTGGGTTTCGGAGATCCGGAACGCATGCGCCGGGCCTTCCTGCGCGCCTTCGGCCAGCCGCCCCAGGCCTTGAGGCGCGCCGCGCGGGCCTAGGTCTTGGAGGACGTCAGAGCCGCCACCTGGGCCCTCAGGATCTCCAGCGTCTCCTCCTGCCTTTGCAGCACCTGCATGATCGCCCCTTCGCGCAGGGCGTCGACCTTGTCGTGCAGGTGCATGATCTCCAGCTCGGCCCGCAGGTTGACGACATAGTCGTGCTCGGCCGCCGCGCGGTCGCGGATCGCCTGGCGGTTCTGGCTCATCATGATCACGGGCGCCTGGATGGCCGCCAGCATCGACAGCATCAGGTTCAGGAAGATGAAGGGATAGGGATCGAAGGCGAGCCGCCCGCCCCGGGTGAGCTGGTTCCAGCCGATCCACAGCACCAGGGCCAGTCCGAAGCCGATGATGAAACCCCAGGACCCGCCCACCGCCGCGACCCGGTCAGCCAGCCTCTGACCAAACGTGCGGTCGTCGCCCTTCAGGACGGGATTGAGGTCGCTGGGGGCCTCGGAGGCGACGAGGTCGATGACGCTCCTCTGGATGGGCGTCAGGTCGGCGTAGGAGCAGCTGAGCAAGCCCGTGGCGAGCTCTTCAAGGCGCTCGGCCTCCGTCATCGCATGTCCTCCGAGTCGCAATCGACTGCGGTGGAGCATCGGCCCGTCGGACACCGGGCCGCAAGGCGGATCAGGACGCCGTGGCCGCGGAATCCTTGGCCGGCTCGTTCCGGGGCTGGCTGGCGGGGGTCAGCTTTGCGGCCGACGCCTTGAGCGCCTCGGCGGGCTTGGCCTCGGCAGGCGCGTCGACCGCGCCCCGCAGGCCGGCGGGGGCGTCGGCGGGGCTCTCCGTCACCAGGGCCGAGGCCAGGCGAAGCTCGGTCGGCGAACTGGCGGCCACCAGGGACGGGGCCGCGACGGAGGCGAACACCGGGTGGGCGGTCATTTCCGGCCCGCCGTCGTCGGCGGAGTTCGCCGGCGCGCCATGACCGAAGCGATAGAAGACGTGCAGGCCCACCTGGGCGACGCGCAGCAGGCTGGGGCTCCAGCCGGGCTGGACGTTGACCGTATGGAAGTGGGTGGCGTTGCCGACCGCGCTCATCACCGCGCCGGAAAGCGCGCGGGCGGCGACGTGCTGGGCGCGGTTCCAGGCGATCATCTCACGGCCCCGGCGCATGGAGCCGTCGCACGCGAAGGAGAACTGGCAGCCCGTTCGACGCGCGGCGCCCTGGAACACCACGGCGCAGACGGACTTCGGGAAGGCCGGATTTCGCACCCGGTTCAGCACCACCTGGGCGACGGCGGCCTGGCCGGCGGAGGTTTCGCCCCGGGCTTCGAAATAGACCGCCTGGGTCAGGCAATCGAGTTCGCGGGAGGTTTCCAGCGCCCCGGCCAGGTGGAACGGCGCGGCGGCGGCGGCCTGGGTGGAGGTGAAGGCGGCGCGCATCAGTCCGGCGGACTGCAGCGGGCGCTCGTCCGGCGCTTTGCGGTCAAGCCGGGCGGCGAGGATGGCGGCCTGCCGGTCGCGTTCGGCGGAACCGGCGACGGTGAAGGGGTCGTGGGCGCGAGCCACCCGCAGGACGCCCGGGTCCATGGCGGCGGCTTCGTTCTGGAGGACGGATTCTGAAAAGCCGCCGGCGGCGGCCTCGGCAAGGCGCGAGGCCCGCGCGTGGTCGGTGGCGGCGCGCCCCATGCCGCCCGCAAGATAGGCCGCGCCGAGCGCAAGGCCGATCCCGGAGCCGATCAATACGGCGCTGGTCAACGCACGCCAATCGGCGCGCGCCTGGGTAGATACTGACAAAAGGAACGTCCCGTGCGGCGAGAGCGGAACGCTCCCAGACATCGTTGCCTTCCGACGCCCCTGCTCTTGCTGGCGGCGTCTTCCGACTGGCCTTTCCCGGTACAGGATCGAGGGACAGGCTACGCGAAGATGAGGCCTTATGACTGGGAATTAAGAGATTCGCAACCCTATATTGCGGTGCAGCATAAACTTAGCTGTGGATCGCTCTCCTGGCCGGTGAGACGGAACCTTCACCGTTGGCCGCCGTTTCACTCCCCGAAGCATTCGACTTTTGGAGATTTTCCCATGCGCAAGATCCTTGGCCTGATGGCCGCCTCGACCGCGACTCTCGCCTTGGCCGCCTGTGGGCACAACACCGAGCAGCGGGCCGCCACCGGCGCGATCACCGGGGCTGTCGTCGGCGGTCCGGTGGGCGCGGCCGCGGGCGCCGCCGTCGGCGCTGCGGTCTCCAAGTCCGTCGACGACCCCAAGCGCTGAGGCCTGCCTTGGCCGGCGTCATCGCCATCGCGGTGACCGGGCCTTGGCCCATTTGATCGGCGCCCCCGCCGCCGCCCCGGCGGCCGGGGCCGGATTCCGTCGCCGCCGCGCGACACCAAGTTGACACAGGCCCGGGAGACGGTTTCCTGCCGCCATCGCGTCGACAGGAACCCCACGCCCTTGCGCCTTCAGCTTCTCAGCCTCGCCTTCGCCCTGACCGCCGGCGCCGCGCTCGCCGCCGCGCCGCCCTCCACCGACAATCTGAGCCTGGGCGATCCCAAGGCGAAGGTGCAGGTCGACGAGTACGCCTCGATGAGC
>DASUIJ010000369.1:0-4956 GCA_036279815.1 Phenylobacterium sp.
CAGACGGTGCGGCTGGAATACAAGGCCAAGGACGGCGAGACCTACATCCTCAACCTGATGGACACCCCCGGCCACGTGGACTTCGCCTACGAGGTCTCGCGCAGCCTGGCCGCCTGCGAGGGCTCCATCCTGGTGGTGGACTCCAGCCAGGGGGTCGAGGCCCAGACCCTGGCCAACGTCTACCAGGCCATCGACAACAATCACGAGATCGTCCCGGTCCTCAACAAGATCGACCTGCCCGCCGCCGAACCCGACCGGGTGCGCCAGCAGATCGAGGACGTGATCGGGATCGACGCCTCTGACGCGGTGCTCTGCTCGGCCAAGACCGGCGAAGGCATCGCCGAGGTGCTGGAAGCCGTGGTCACCCGCCTGCCGCCGCCCAAGGGCGACGCCGAGGCCCCGCTGAAGGCCCTGCTGGTCGACGCCTGGTACGATCCCTACCTGGGCGTCGTGGTGCTGGTGCGCGTTCTGGACGGGACCCTGCGCGCCGGCATGAAGGTCCGGATGATGAACGCCGGGGCCACCCACCAGGTGGACCGGATCGGGGTGTTCACCCCCAAACAGACCGAAGTGGCGGAACTCGGCCCGGGCGAGATCGGCTACATCACCGCCCAGATCAAGCAGGTGGCCGACGCCGCCGTGGGCGACACCATCACCGAGGAGCGTCGCCAGACCGCCACCGCCCTGCCCGGCTTCCGCCAGGTGCAGTCGGTGGTGTTCTGCGGCCTGTTCCCGGTGGACGCCGCCGACTTCGAGGACCTGCGCGCCGCGATCGGCCGCCTGCGCCTGAACGACGCCAGTTTCACCTACGAGATGGAGACCTCGGCGGCGCTGGGCTTCGGCTTCCGCTGCGGGTTCCTGGGCCTGCTGCACCTGGAGATCATCCAGGAGCGGCTGTCCCGCGAGTTCGACCTCGACCTGATCGCGACCGCGCCCAGCGTGGTCTACAGGATCAGCCTGACCGACGGCTCCGAGATGGAGCTGCACAACCCGGCCGACCTGCCCGATCCGGTGAAGATCGCCTCCATCGCCGAGCCCTGGATCAAGGCCACGATCCTCACCCCGGACGAATACCTCGGCTCGGTGATCAAGCTCTGCCAGGACCGCCGCGGCGAGCAGCGCGAGCTCTCCTATGTCGGCTCCCGCGCCCTGGTGGTCTACGACCTGCCGCTGAACGAGGTGGTGTTCGACTTCTACGACCGGCTGAAGAGCGTCTCGAAGGGCTACGCCTCGTTCGATTACGCCATCGAGGGCTACCGGACCGGCGACCTGGTCAAGATGTCGATCCTGGTCAACGCCGAGCCGGTGGACGCGCTGTCCATGCTGGTCCATCGCGACCGCGCCGAGGCCCGCGGCCGCGGCATGGTCGAGAAGATGAAGGACCTGATCAGCCCGCACCAGTTCCAGATCCCGCTGCAGGCGGCGATCGGCGGCCGGATCATCGCGCGCGAGACCATCCGCGCCCTGCGCAAGGACGTCACCGCCAAGTGCTACGGCGGCGACATGAGCCGCAAGCGCAAGCTGCTGGACAAGCAGAAGGCCGGCAAGAAGCGCATGCGCCAGTTCGGCAAGGTGGAGATCCCGCAGGAGGCCTTCATCGCCGCCCTGAAGATGGACGCCGACTAGGCGCCACGAGCACCCACAGGACGCACGCATAGGCCAGGGCGGACGCATAGGCGGCCGCGAACGCCCACAGGGGCAGCGGCCAGAAGATCAGGGCGTTCACCCAGCGCATCACCAGGGGCGGCTCACCGCGCACGCCGGTCAGCTGGTCCTGCCAGATCGTCAGGAAGCATGCCCGGCCGGCCAGCGCCTGCAACGCCACCGCCGCCATCGACACGAGATGCAGCAGCCGCCACCCGCGGCGGCGCACGAAGGCCCAGCCGCGCCATGCGCCGAGCGGGACGGCCACCAGGCCGAACAGGTTGAAGGCGATGACGACGAGGTGCGCCGCCAGCACCGACTGCGCCAGGATCACTTTGGTCGAGAGGTCCATGGGTCCGAGCCTGCATCGCGTCGGCCGCGACCATATGCGGTTCCGGTCCCGGCCGCGCCCGGCTTGATCAAAGCGGCGGCGCGCGCATAAAACCGGCTTCAGGCTTGGCCATGGGGCGCGAGCGAATCTCGGAGCGAAACTGGATGCGCAAGGTGGTGATTCTGGTCGTTGCGGCGGCCGCCCTGATGACGTCGGCCTGCAACACGATCTCGGGCGTCGGCAGGGACGTCCAGGCCGCGGGCAAGGCCGTCGCCGGCGCCGCGGACGACGCCAAGCACTAAGCCCCTCAGGCGTCCTCCGCCCGGGAGGCTTCCTCGGCGATCCTGGCCATGTCCGCGGGCGACACCGCGCCGGGCTCGGCCTCGCGGGACCCATCCTCGGCCGGCGTGGTCGGGCCGGTGTGGCCGTGGATCGGCCTGGGCGGTGTTTTGTCGTCGGGACGCATGGCGGAATTCCTCATGGTCTTCCAATGGGGCGCGGGCGCGGACGTTCCCGCCCGGCGCCGCTGTTTCAGCCGTCCAGTTCCGGATATCGGCGGAAGATGCCCTCTTCGTTGAAGGCGACCCGCCGCGGCGAGGCGAGATAGGCGGCGATGTTGGGACGCACCCGCACGCGGTCGGCCAGCGCCGTCACCCGCGGGATTTCCTGTCCGATCCGGCCCATCGCCCGGGGAAAGGCGTAGGTCAGGCCCTCGAACACCTGGAACAGCGACAGGTCGGCATAGGTCACCAGTCCGCCCATCAGCCAGGCGTCGTCGCCCTGGCGGGACAGCAGGGTTTCGAACCAGCCGAGGTATTTCGGGATTCGATGCCTGCGGAAGGCCTCTGCCCGCCGCGCGGCCTCCGGCTTCTGGTCTTCGTAGTAGGCGCCCAGGTCGACCGGGTGGTGAGTGTCGTGAACCTCGCCCACCAGGTCCGCGATAGTGAGCTGCATCTGATTGACCCACAGCCGGTCGGCCTCGGATTCCGGCGCCAGGCCAAGCCTGGGCCCCAGGTGCAGCAGGATGTTGGCGGTCTGGCCGATGACCTCGTCGCCGTCGACCAGGAACGGCGGCGCGAACGGCGGCCGGTCCGCCTTGGCCATGCGCGTCATCAGGGCCTGTACGCCCCCGCCCTCGACCTTGGCGCCCCGGGCGATGTCGCGGTATCGGGCGCCGGCGTCCTCCAACGCCAGGCGGATGAATTCCCCGCGTCCCTGGATGCCGGGCCAGTAGTGCAGCTCGTAGGTCATCAGGCGCTCCCGATCGTCACACAGCCGGAACGCCCGCCGGGCCGCGAGGTTCGACCCTCGAACCCTTGGGTCGTGCACAAACGTGTCACACCATTCGCGTATGCGACGGCGGGTCGCCCTTTCGCTTTGGGCGGGAAGTGAGCATATGACGCCCATGACTCAGACACCGAGCTTTTTCCAGGCGTTCAGCCGCGGCCTGCGCGGCCGCTGCCCCTGCTGCGGCGAAGGCCGGCTGTTCTGGAAGTACCTGAAGGTCGAGCCGCGCTGCGAGGCCTGCGGCCTCGACCTGGCCCGCTATCCGGCCGACGACGGCCCGGCCTATTTCACCATCCTGCTGGTCGGGCACCTGATCGTGGGCCCGCTGCTGTTCTTCCCGATCATCTGGGAGGCGCCGGCCATGTACATGGTGCCGGCCACCCTGATTCCCCTGTGCGTCGCCACCCTCACCCTGCTGCCGCGGGTGAAGGGCGCCTTCATCGGCGTGCTGTACCGGGTGGGCGTCAAGGAAAGCGACGCCCATCTGCACACCGCCGACTTCGCCGAATAGGTCCGGGCGGAACCTCCTCACCCGGCGCTCGTTAATCGTGATCTGAAGCGTGGCCGTCGCGGTCGCGCAGGGAGAGAATCGCGATGTCGCTGGGCTTCATACTTCTGATCATCCTCGTCCTGCTGCTGATCGGCGCGCTGCCGACCTGGGGGCATTCGCGGTCCTGGGGCTATATGCCGTCGGGCGGTCTGGGCCTCGTGCTGGTGATCGTTCTGGTCCTGGTCCTGATGGGCCGAATCTAGAGCCCGGGCCGCGCCGGCGTTTTCGGCGCGGCGCTTCGGGTTTCACCTTGTCGCCGAGGCGCCTTAGGGTCCCGCCGCATCGGTTGCGGGGGACTTCATGACGGCGACGGAAGGGGGCGGCGAAATTTCCGCCCAGGCGGCGGCGCCCGGGATTTCGGGATTCACCAGAGCCAAGGCGATCCTGGGCGGGTCGGCGGGCAATCTCGTCGAGTGGTACGACTGGTTCGCCTACTCCTCCTTCGCGCTCTACTTCGCCAAGCACTTCTTCCCCAAGGGCGACCAGACCGCACAGCTGCTGCAGGCCGCCGCCGTGTTCTGGGTCGGCTTCCTGGCCCGCCCCCTGGGCGCCTGGCTCACCGGCCTCTACGCCGACCGGGCCGGCCGTCGCGCGGCGCTGACGCTCTCGGTGGCGATGATGTGCGCCGGGTCCTTCTCCATCGCCATCCTGCCGGACTTTTCGGTCTGGGGGCCGGCGGCGCCCGCGCTGCTGGTGCTGGCGCGGCTGGTGCAGGGGCTGTCGCTGGGCGGGGAATACGGCGCCAGCGCCACCTACATGTCGGAAATGGCCGGCCGCAAGCGGCGCGGATTCTGGTCCAGCTTCCAGTTCATGACCCTGATCATGGGCCAGCTCACCGCCCTGGCGGTGCTGATCCTGCTGCAGAACTTCATGTCCGCCGCGGACCTGGAGACCTGGGGCTGGCGCATTCCGTTCGCCATCGGCGGGCTGCTGGCGATCGTGGTGTTCTTCATCCGCATGGGCATGGAGGAGAGCCCCTCCTACCTGGCCGCCCAGGCCTCGGGCGCCGAGCGGTCGCGGGCCATGCTGCTGTTCACGAAGTTCCCGAAGGAGACCTGGACGATCTTCGCCCTGACCTCGGCCGGGTCGCTCGCCTTCTACGCCTACACGACCTACATGCAGAAGTTCCTGGTCAACACCGCCG
>DASUIJ010000370.1:0-2220 GCA_036279815.1 Phenylobacterium sp.
TCCCAACGGCTACACCACGAGCCGCATCCACGGCCCGTTCGAGGGCGACTTCGTGGCCCTCAATATCCGCAAGCCGGCCGTCAAGGCGGCGATGGCTCCCCTGAAGGCCCAGCAAGGCCCGCTGGAGGCCCGCGTCGCCGCCTATCTGGCGGTGACCGGCGCCAAGGTCGAACCGCTCTACGCCCTGGAGAAGGCCGGCGGGTTCCAGAACGCCGATCCGCGCGGCGTCGCCTTCGCCGGCGAACGCCTCGGCGCCGGGGCCAGCGAACTGCGCGATCTCATCGTCGAGGCCTGGAACGTCTCGCCCAGGATGACCGTGGGCTACCCGGCCATCAGTCTCGGCGACATCGAGTCGGGCAAGGCCGACGCCTATCGCTCGCTCCGCAGCCGCGACTGATGGCGCTGGTCCCACAGTTCGGCGAGCCCGAGCCGGGCCGCGACTATCCGGACAGGCCCGCCGCCTTCGGCATCGCCGCCCGAGGCGAGAAGATCGCCCTGGTGGAGGTGACCACGCCGGGCAAGCCCCTGTGGCGCGACCTGCCGGGCGGGGGGATCGACCCGGGCGAGACGCCGGAACAGGCCATGGTCCGCGAGTTCGGCGAGGAGGCCGGCCTGGTGGTCGCCCCGGGCGAGGTGTTCCTGCGCGCCGACCAGTTCTTCATCAACGGCGACGGTCAGGCTTTCAATGTCCGCGGCGTGTTCATGACCGCGACCCTGCTGAGCGCGCGCGCCAGCCTGAAGATCGAGGATGACCACCAGCTGATCTGGCGTTCGCCGCTGGAGGCGATGCGCATCGCCCGGCGCGAGGCCCACGCCTGGGCCATCTGCGCCTGGCTGCGCACGTTGCGCTGACTCGGCCAAACCCTTAGGTGAGGCGCGACGTCCAACAATCGCCGGAGTGTCCATGTCGCAAGCCCAGATCATCGACGGCAAGGCCCTGGCCGAGCGCATAAGGGTCGAGGTGGCCGCCGAGGTCGTCCGGCTGAAGGCGGAGCATGGCCTGACCCCGGGCCTGGCGGTGGTGCTGGTGGGCGACGATCCGGCCAGCCAGGTCTATGTCCGCTCCAAGGGCGAGAAGTCCAAGGCCTGCGGCATGCACTCGGTGACCCATATCCTGCCGGCCGACACCGCCCAGGCCGACCTGATCGCCCTGGTCGAGACGCTGAACGCCGACCCGGCCATCCACGGCATCCTGGTGCAGCTGCCGCTGCCCAAGGGCCTCGACGAAAAGGCCGTGATCCAGGCGATCGACCCGGAGAAGGACGTGGACGGCCTGCATGTGGTCAACGCCGGTCGGCTGGCCCAGGGCATGACCGGCCTGGTTCCCTGCACGCCGCTGGGCTGCATGCTGCTGTTGCGCGAGACCCTGGGCGACAACCTCGCGGGCAAGCGCGCCGTGGTGGTCGGCCGCTCGGTCCTGGTGGGCCGGCCGATCGCCCAGCTGCTGCTGCAGGCCGACTGCACCGTCACCATCGCCCATTCGCGCACGGTCGACCTGCCCGCCGTCTGCCGCGAGGCCGACATCCTGGTCGCCGCCGTGGGCCGCCCGCGGATGATAAAGGCCGACTGGATCAAGCCGGGCGCGGCGGTCATCGACGTGGGCATCAACCGCGTGCCCTTCGACGACCCCGAGAAGGCCGCCCAGGGCAAGACCAAGCTGGTGGGCGACGTCGCCTACAAGGCCGCGTCCGCGGTGGCCGGCGCGATCACCCCAGTGCCGGGCGGAGTGGGCCTGATGACTGTCGCCTGCCTGCTGGAGAACACGGTCACCGCCGCCAAGCGGATCGCGGGGATCGCGGCGTAGAGTCAGGCTTCGGGCCGGGCGCCCTCGACCGTGAGCTTCACGACCGAGTCCAGGACCTGGGCGGTCGCCTCCCGGAAGCCCTCGACGATGGCCGAGACCCGGTTGTCGCTGGCCCGCGCATGGGCGCTCAGCACTTCGTCGCGCACCACCACGCGGTCGGCGGAGCGCACCAGCACCGCATGGACCTCGATGCGAATGTCCGGCGCGGCCTTGCCGCCCCGGTCATAGACGGCCTCGAACCGCTCGACGTCCAGCCTCAGGGCGTAGGGGGCCCGGCCCGGATCGCCGCGCGCCGCCAGCCGGACGGGGCCTGTCTGGCGCGTGAACGCCCGCCCCACCGCCTCTTCGAACAGAGTTGCGGCCGGCGCCGTCCATCGCGCATCGGCCACATAGGCAATCTCGGAGCCGGTGACGGT
>DASUIJ010000371.1:0-4015 GCA_036279815.1 Phenylobacterium sp.
CCGCGCCGCGGTGAGCGAAGCGGATATCGTGTGCACGGTGTCCGGCGCCGCCGAGCCGATCCTGCTGGGCGCCTGGGTTCGTCCCGGAACCCATCTCAACCTGGTGGGCTCCAGCCGGGCGGGGCCGGTCGAGGTGGACCATGACCTGGTCGTCCGCTCCCGCTTCGTCGCCGACAGCCGCGAAGGCGTGCTGAACCAGGGCGCGGAGTTCCTGAAGGCCAAGGCCGCCGGCCTGATCGGCGACGACCACATCGTCGCGGAGATCGGCGAGGTGCTGTCCGGCAGGATCGTCGGCCGCCAGTCGCCGGACCAGATCACCGCCTACAAGTCCCTGGGCCACATCGTGCAGGATCTCGCCAGCGTGCAGGCGCTGTACGAGGGGGCGATCTAGGGGCGGGTGACCTCGTCCACCGCCTCGATCCAGTGGCGGACCGGCGCGGGCGACCCCTCGGCCAGCTGCATCCAGCAACCGATGTTGGCGGTGTAGACGACGGACGGCCCGGAGGCGTTCAGCTTCGCCAGCTTGTCGGACTTCAGCCGGGCCGACATCTGCGGCTGCAACAGCGAATAGGCGCCGGCCGAGCCGCAGCACAGGTGGTTGTCCGCCACCGGCTGGGGCTCGTATCCCAGGCGCGCCAGCAAGGCGGCGATCCGCCCGGTCAGCTTCAGGCCATGCTGCAGGGTGCAGGGTTCGTGGACGGCGATGCGGGGCTGGTCCGGCGCGCGGCGGGCCGACAGCGGCGAGGCCTGAAGCACTTCGACCGGATCGCGCACCAGATCGGCGACCTGCCGCGCGAGGTCGCGATAGGCGGGGTCGTCGCGCAGCACGTCCGGATAGTCGCGGATGAAAGCGGCGCAGCCGCTGGAATTGACCACCAGGGCCTCGGCGCCCGCTTCGATCAGGGGACGCCAGGCGTCGAGATTGGCCCGCGCCTGGGCCTTTGCCTGGTCGGCGGCGTCCAGGTGGAAGCTGACGGCGCCGCAGCAGCCGGCCCTGGGCGCTTCGACCAGTCCGATCCCCAGGCGGTCGAACACACGCGCGGTGGCGGCGTTGAAGTGGCCCGCCGCGGCCGACTGCACGCAACCGGTCAGCATCAGCATCCGGCGCTGGTGCGCGGCGGCGTTCGGCCGGGCGCCGACCGCGACGCGGGGCGGCAGCTTGGATTTCAGGCCGTCCGGAAGGGCGAAGCGCACCATTCTCCCCAGGCCCACCGCCAGGCCGAACAGCGTCGGCGAGACCGTGACCCGCCGGATCGCCTCGTGGAGCATGCGCTCGGTCCAGGGCCGTCCGACCGTCTCGGCGACGGCGGCATGGCCGATGTCGAAGAGCCGGTGGTACTGAACGCCCGACGGGCAGGTGGTTTCGCAGGCGCGGCAGGACAGGCAGCTGTCCAGGTGATCGAGGGTGATCCGGGTCGGCCGCGCGCCCTCCAGGGCCTGTTTCATCAGGTAGATGCGACCGCGCGGGCCTTCCAGCTCGTCGCCGGTGATCTGGTAGGTCGGGCAGGTGGCGTTGCACATGCCGCAGTGGACGCAGGCCTTCAGCGCCTGCTCGGCGATGGCGGCGCCGGTGGTCCCGGCCAGAGGCCCCTGGATGACGGTGCGCATCTAGAGCCCCTCGTACATGCGGCCGGGATTGAACACGCCGACCGGATCGAGCGCGGACTTGATCCGCCGGTGCAGGTCGAACAGCGGCTGCGGCAGCGGCTGGAAGACCCGGTCCGTCGCGCCCCGCCAGAGGGTCGCGTGTCCGTCCCATCGCGCCGCCAGGTCCCAGATTTGGGGATCGATCGTGTCGGCCCTGAGCCAGCGAACCCCGCCGCCCCAGTCCCACGGGGCGGCCGCGAGCTCGGGCGGCGCGGCGGTCTGGGGCAGGGCGATCCGCCAGAGCACGGGGCTGTCGCCATAGGCCGGATGGGTCGATTCACGGATCGTCCGCCAGATCTCGAGCGGCTCGGCTTCGCCGCCCAGCTCCCGGGCCGTGACCTCCACCGCCGCCTCGCCGCCGGACAGCCGCAGGTGCAGCCTCTCGCCGTCGTGGAAGGCGCCCGACAGGGGCAGGGGGCGCCGCATCAGCCCGGTCACCCAGGCGCGCGCCGCCTCGCCGGCCATGTCGAAGACCAGGGCCGCCTCGGCTCGCGGTCGCGGCGTCACCCGCAGGGACACGTCGAGGATCACGCCCAGACAGCCCTGCGCGCCCGCCATCAGCCGGAAGGCGTCGAAACCTGCCACGTTCTTGAACACCGTGCCGCCAAACCGCAGGGCGTCGCCGCGCCCGTCCATGATCCGCGCGCCCAGCACATAGTCACGCAGCGCCCCGGCAAAGGGCCGCCGCGGGCCCGACAGCCCGGTCGCCACGGCTCCGCCCAGGGTCCCCGCCGCGCCGAAGCCGGGGGGCTCGAAACAGAGCATCTGGTTCTCGGCGGCCAGCATCGCCTCGATCTCGGCCAGGGGCGTGCCGGCGCGGGCGGTGATCACCAGTTCGCTGGGATCGTAGTCGATCACCCCGCGATGCCCGGCCATCGACAGGCGATCGCCCGTGACCGGGCGTCCGTAGAAGCCGCGAGTCCCGCCGCCCTCGATGCGAAGGGGCCGACTCGCCGCCGACGCCGCCTTCACCTGGGCCGCCAGCGCCTGGGTCAGGTCGCTGCTAGAAGCGTTCGAGGTGCGCAAACGGCAGCTCCCCGTGGTGGACATGCATCCGGCCGAACTCGGCGCAGCGGGCCAGGGTCGGGATCGCCTTGCCGGGATTGAGCAGCCCCCTGGGATCGAACGCCCGCTTCAGGGCGTGGAAGGCTTCGATTTCCGCCTGCGAGAACTGCACGCACATCTGGTTGATCTTCTCGCGGCCCACCCCGTGCTCGCCGGTGATCGAGCCGCCCACCGAGACGCAGAGTTCCAGGATCGCGCCCCCCAGGGCTTCGGCGCGCTCCAGGTCGCCCTCCTGGCTGGCGTCGTAGAGGATCAGGGGGTGCAGGTTTCCGTCCCCGGCATGGAACACATTGGCGACGCCCAGGCCGTGGGCGTCCGCCAGCCGGCTCATCTCGGTCAGGACCTTGGGCAGGGATCGACGCGGGATGGTGCCGTCGATGCAGTAATAGTCCGGCGCGATCCGCCCCATGGCGGCGAAGGCGCCCTTGCGGCCGGCCCAGAACCGCGTGCGCTCGGCCTCGTCGCGGGCCAGCCGCACCTCGACCGCGCCGGCGGCGCGCAGCAGGGCCGAGACCCGGGCGATCTCCTCGGCCACGTCGTGATCCTGGCCGTCCAGTTCGCACAGCAGGATGGCGGCGGCGTCCTTCGGATAGCCCGCATGGGCGAAATCCTCGGCGGCGCGCAGGGCCGGGCCGTCCATCATCTCCAGTCCCGCCGGGATCACCCCGGCGGAGATGATCGCCGCCACCGCCCCGGCCGCGATCTCCACGTCGTCGAAACAGGCCAGGATCACACGGGCGGTGTCGGGCAGCGGGGTCAGCTTGACCATCACCTCGGTGACCACGCCCAGCAGGCCCTCGGAGCCGGTCATCAGGGCCATGAGATCGAAGCCCGCCGCGTCGAGCGCCGCGGAGCCCAGGGTCAGGATCTCGCCCTCGATGGTCACCACCTGGAGCTTGAGGATGTTGTGCACGGTAAGGCCGTACTTCAGGCAGTGCACCCCGCCGGCGTTCTCGGCGACATTGCCGCCGATCGAGCAGGCGATCTGGGAGGAAGGGTCGGGAGCGTAGAACAGGCCCAGGGGCGCCGCGGCCTCGGAGATCGCCAGGTTGCGCACGCCGGGCTGGACCCGGGCGATACGGGCCTCGGGGTCGATCTCCAGGATGCGGTTGAACTTGGCCAGGCTCAGCAGCACGCAGCCGGGATAGGGCAGGGCGCCGCCGGACAGGCCCGTTCCCGCGCCGCGCGCCACCACCGGCACGCCCAGCTGCGAACACGCACGCAGCACTGCCTGCACCTGCTCCACGGTCTCGGGCAGCGCCACCGCCGCCGGCAGGGAGCGATAGGCGGGAAGGCCGTCGCT
>DASUIJ010000372.1:0-3066 GCA_036279815.1 Phenylobacterium sp.
CTGATCGACACCGGCGACGTGATCATCCACCTGTTCCGCCCCGAGGTCCGCTCGTTCTACAACATCGAGAAGATCTGGTCGGTGGACGCGCCCACCCACATCGCCTTCAGTTGAGACTGACGATCCTGGCGGTCGGCCGACTGGCCCGCTCGCCCGAGGTCGAGCTGGTGAAGCTCTATGCCGACCGCGCCACCGCGGCCGGCCGGTCCCTGGGCCTGGGTCCCGTCGAGGTGATCGAGGTCGAGGCCAAGAAGCCCGGCAAGGCCGCCGAGGCCGAGGTGCTGCGGCCCCACCTGACGGACGCCCACGTCATCGCCTGCGACGAGCGCGGGACCGCCCGGTCCTCGCGCGACTTCGCCGCCGAGATCGCCCGGCTGCGCGATCAGGGAGTGCGCCGGCTGGTGTTCATGATCGGCGGCGCCGACGGCCTGGACCCGGCCCTGGTCGCCCAGGCGAACGGCAAGCTCGCCTTCGGACCGCAGACCTGGCCGCACGCCCTGGCCCGCGCCATGCTGGCCGAACAGGTCTATCGTGCGGTGACCATCCTGGCGGGAGGCCCCTATCACAGGGATTGAGGCGAGCATCGGTCGGGCGCGGCGGGGGCGAACAGGCTTCGTTCTCCTGTTCCTGGCCGCCTGCCTGGCGCTGGGGGCCGGGGCGGTCGCCCTGGCCGAGGAGAGCCGCGCCAAGCTCGAGCGGCTCAACATCCGCGAGACCGCGCTCAACGCCGAGCAGGGCCGCAACCTCAACCGGTTCGCCCGCCTGCTGACCGTGCTGGAACGCTTCCGCCGCGATCCGCCGCCCGCCCTGCTGGTCAGCCCCCGCGACGCCGTCGACGCCGCCCGCGCGGCCATCCTGGTCAAGGCGATCACGCCCGAGCTGCAGCGCCGCGCCAAGGTCTATGCGCTCGAGGCCCGCGAGATCGCCCGCCAGCGCCGCCTGGCCGCCGTCGCCAGCGAGACCCTGTTCACCACCGACAGCGTCAGCGCCGACCACCTGCTGCCGCCCGGAGCCCGGCCCGTCGACCTGAAGGAAGGGCTGGACGACGAGGTGGTGTCGCCGCCGGCCGTGCTGCTCGCGCCCAGTCCGGGGCCGGTCGTCCATAGGTTCGGCGAGCGCCTGACCGGCGGCGGCCGCGCGAACGGCCTGACCATCCGCACCGCCTCACGGGCGAAAGTCGAAGCGCCCCAGGGCGGACTTGTCCAATATGTAGGCCCGGTTAAGGGTTGGGGCGTCATTCTGATCTTGAGAATGGCGGGCGGATACCATCTGGTATTGGCTGGCCTGGACCGGGCGACCGTCGGCGTCGGACAATCGGTCGCGGCCGGTTCGCCTGTCGGATGGATGCCCGAGGGGCGACATTCGCCCGCGGATCTCTATCTAGAGGTTCGGGCCCGTGGCGAGCCGGTGGACCCGGGTCGCTGGCTGAAGGCGGGAGCTGGCTGAAGACCAGCCCTGATGCGTTGTAACTTTAGGCCGTGGGGCCAATGGGGACGTGACGCTTAGACCGGCGAAATTTCGCCGCAAGGGAGCCTTAGGGCCAGGATATGAAAAAGTACCTCTTGATCGGTGTTTCGGCCTTCGTCCTCGGGGCCGGTTCGATGGCTTATCTGAGCCAGCAGGCCATGGCGTCCGCCCAGCCGCGCGCCAAGACCTACAAGATGCTCGAGCTGTTCGGCGACGTGCTCGACACGGTCGAGCGCCAGTACGTCACCGAGGTCGATGACAAGAAACTGATCGAGGCCGCCATCGACGGCATGCTGACCTCCCTCGACCCCCATTCCGGCTACCTCAACGCCGAGAGCTTCGACGACATGCGCGATCAGACGCGCGGCGAGTACGGCGGCCTCGGCATCGAGGTCACCAGCGAAGACGGCGTGGTCAAGGTCATCTCGCCCATGGACGGGACCCCCGCCTTCAAGGCCGGGATCAAGGCCGGCGACTTCATCACCGCCGTGAACGGCGAGAGCGTGCTGGGCCTGTCGGTCACCGACGCGGTCAAGCAGATGCGCGGCAAGCCCGGCGAGCCGGTCACCCTGACCATCGCCCGCGAGAAGACCGATCCCTTCGACGTCAAGATGATCCGCGAGGTGATCAAGACCAAGTCGGCCACCGCGCGCCTGGAAGGCGACTACGGCTACCTGCGCGTCTCCGCCTTCAACGAGAAGACCACCGACGAGGCCGAGGCGGCGATCGCCGACCTCAAGGCCAAGAACCCCAAGATGAAGGGGCTGATCCTCGACCTGCGCAACAATCCGGGCGGCCTGCTCGACCAGGCGGTCGGCATTTCCGACCTGTTCCTCGAGGGCGGCGAGATCGTCTCGCAGCGCGGCCGCGACCCCCGCGACGTCGAACGCTACAACGCCCGCCCGGGCGACGTGACCGGCGGCCTGCCGATGGTGGTGCTGATCAATTCCGGCTCCGCCTCGGCGGCCGAGATCGTCGCCGGCGCCCTGCAGGACCGCAAGCGGGCCGAACTGGTCGGGCTGACCAGCTTCGGCAAGGGCTCGGTGCAGACCGTGATCCCCCTGCGCGGCGGCGCCGACGGGGCCCTGAAGCTGACCACGGCGCGCTACTACACGCCGTCCGGCCGCTCGATCCAGAAGACCGGCATCATCCCCAACCTCGAGGTCGCCGAGACCCGCGACGAGGCCCAGGCCATCGCCAACCGCGCGTTCCAGTTCTCGGAGGCCTCGTTCCGCAACGCCCTGAACGCCGAGGAGGGCAAGGCCCGCATCGGCGCCCACGAGCCGGCGGAGGCGCCGCCCACGGACTTCAACACCAAGGACGGCGACTTCCAGCTCGCCCGGGCCAAGGACGTGCTGAAGTACGGCACGGTCGCCGCTACGCCGAAGCTGCCCAAGCCGGCGGCCAGGCTGGCCGAGGTGGTCGGCGGCAAGGGCGTGCCGAAGATCGAATCCAAGCCGGTCCCGGTCCAGAAGTAGGACTTCGCTCCCCCTTGTCCTCTCCCCCGCTCCTGCGGGGAGAGGTCAGGTGAGGGGCCCTCAGGCGCGCGCGCCCAGGGTGGCGAGCAGTTCGTCCAGCTGCTCGAACTGCTCGGGCATC
>DASUIJ010000373.1:0-2857 GCA_036279815.1 Phenylobacterium sp.
ACGAGGCGCTGGGCGGCCTGGCCGCACGGCTCGGCATGCCGCGCGCCTTCGCCGCCGACGCCGGCGCCACCCTGCTCGTCCGCGAACAGCACATCCGCTTCCTGCGCGAGGCCAAGGCGGGGACCTCGCTGACCGCCACCGGCGGGGTGGTGGAGATCGGCGAGACCGACGCCCGAATCCTGGTGGTGATGCGACACCTGTCCGGCGAACCGGCGGCGACATTCCAGATGGTGGTGGCGCACGTGACCGCCGGCGACCTGCGGCCCTTTCCCTGGCCCGCGCGGGTCCAGGCGGCCGCCCGGGCGCTGAAGGTGGAGATTCCCGCCTTCGCCGCCGCCCGCAGCATCGACCTGGCCCCGGTGGCGGCGCCCACGGCCAGCCTGGCGCGAGCCGACGAACTGGGCCTCCGGCGGATAGGTCTGGGGACCATCCAGGTCCAGGAGCTGGACCCGTTCGGCCGCATGCGCGGCGAGATGTTCATCGCCCGGGTCTCCGACGGGGTGGCGCGGCTGTTCGGCGACACGCGGCCAGGGCCCGCGGCGATGGAGGGCGAGGCGCCCAGGCGGATCGGCGGCGCGGTGCTGGAATATCGGGTGCTGCACCACGACTGGCCGCGCGCCGGCGACCATGCCGAGTTCCGCTCAGGCTTCGCCGACTGCACCTCGCGCACCCGCCGGGTGTTCCACTGGATGGTCGACCCGATCAGCGGCAAGGCCTGGGGCAGCGCCGAGGCGGTGGTGATCAGCTTCGACCTCGACGCCCGCAAGGTGGTGGACATCACGCCCGAGGCCCAGGCGGCCTTCATGGCCCAGGCGGTGGCGGGGCTCGCCCTCTAGCGGCCGGCCATCTCGGTCAACACCTGGCGAACCAGGTCCGGACGCTCCATCGGCAGGAAGTGGCTGGTCCCGGGGACGGTCTCGATCCGCACCCGGCCGGAGGCGGTCAGCTCGGCCTCATGGCCCTCGATGCGGCAGGTGGAGCCGTCCTCCGCCCGCAGGATGCGGATCGGCGCCTGGATGGCGGCGAAGGCCGCCCAGGGGTCGTGGTCGTGGGCGGTGAAATTGGAGGCCTCCCAGGCGGGGGAGCAGGTCAGCTCCACCTGTCCGTCGAGGGTGTCCCGGAAGCCGTCGGCCACGTAGTCGGCCAGCATCTCCGGGGGCCAGCTCCTGAAGGCGCCGCGGCCGGTATAGGCCTCGATCACCGCCGCGCGGCTGGGGAAGACGGCGCGGCGGCGCAGGGCGCCCTGCACCAGCGGGCTGGCGGTCATCTTGCCCGCCCGGCTCTGGGCCACCAGCTCCGGCGGCATCACCACGGGATCGAACAGGGCCAACCCGCGCACCCGCTGCGGCGCCGCGGCCGCGCAGAGCAGGCTGCAGGTCCCGCCCATCGAATGTCCGGCCAGCACAATATCGCGGGCGTCCAGGGCCTCGACGATCGCCAGCAGGTCGTCGGCCACGTCGTCCCAGGACACCCGCCCCGGCCCTTCGATCGGCGGCAGGCCGGATCGGCCATGACCGCGCTGGTCCAGGGCCAGGATCCGGAAGTCCTTGGCCAGGGGCGCCAGGATGGTGCGGTAGGTGCGGGCGTTGAAGCCGTTGGCGTGGGCGAAGACGATGTCGATCGGCTGGTCCTGGGGACCGAACTCGAGGGCCGAGGTCTCGCCTCCCCGGTCCGGCAGCGGGATCCGGCGAATTCGGGGCTGGGCGTCGGCGACGGCTGCGACCATGAGGTTCTCCTGAGACCCGTTCCATATAGCCGCCCGCGCCCGCGCCGCCACGCCGAAGGCGCGACACGTGGGTCGATTCCCAAGCCTTGCCTTTCGCGCGGGAGGGGAAAATTGTGATCACGGCGACGTGAGATCAGGGCTTGCCCTCCTCGCGAACCGGGCCATAGTCCCGTCAGCCCAGCTGCTCTTCTCCATTCGGAGTCGGGGGATTGGGCGCATGCCAACCTCCGAAATCCAGGGAACTTCCGCAATGATCCGCAAGCTTCTCATCGCCGGCGCCGCCGTCGCCGCCCTCTCGGTCACCGCCTGCTCCAAGCCGGCCGAAAAGACCGACGCGGCCGCCGCTGACGCCGCCGCCACCGCGAACACCGCGGCGGCCACCGCCAATGACGCGGCGGCCACCGCCGCCGACGCCGCCGCCGACGCCTCCAAGGCCGCTGGCGACGCCGCCGCCGCCGCTCCGGCCGCCGACGCCGCGATGGCTCCGGCCCCCGCCGCTGGCGCGGCCATGGCTCCGGCGCCCGAAAAGAAGTAGGCGTCTCGACGCTCAACTTCGGGAAGGGCCGTCCCTCGGGGCGGCCCTTTTCATTTGAGCGCGACGGCGGCATGGGTTCGGGATGACCACGGAGCCCACGATCCTGGACTGGACGGCCGACGGCCATCCGCGCTCCCGCCTCTATGGCGACATCTATTTCTCCCCCGAGGACGGACTGGCCGAGAGCCGCGCCGTCTTCCTGCAAGGCTGCGGCCTTCCTGAGCGCTGGGCCGGCCGGAACCGCTTCACCGTGGGCGAGCTGGGCTTCGGCGCGGGCCTGAACGTGCTGGCCCTGCTGGACCTTTGGCGGCAGGCGGCGCCCCCCCAGTCGCGGCTGCACATCTTCAGCATCGAGGCCCATCCGATCAGCGCCTCGGAGGCCGCCATGGCCCTGGCGCCATGGCCGGAACTGGCCGAGCTGGCCGGCCTGCTGACCGCGCGCTGGCCGGGCCGGGCGCGAGGCCTGCATCGCGTCGACCTCCCCGAGGTTCGCGCCGTCCTGGACGTGGCGGTGATGGAGGTTGGCGAGGCGCTGGAGGGCTGGGACGGCGCGGCCGACGCCTGGTTCCTCGACGGATTTTCGCCGGCCCTGAACC
>DASUIJ010000374.1:0-4846 GCA_036279815.1 Phenylobacterium sp.
CGAAATCGAAGAATTCCTCGAAATCCGCAAGGCGTCGGGCGACTTCAACCGCAAGGGCCTGAACCTCCACCACGGCATCAACGTCACCGACGAGTTCATGGAGGCCGTCCGCGACGGCGCCATGTTCGGCCTGCGCTCGCCGAAGGACAACGAGGTGCTGCGTGAGGTCGACGCCCGCTCGCTGTGGCAGAAGATCCTCGAGATCCGCCTGCAGACCGGCGAGCCCTACCTGATCTTCTCCGACACCGTGAACCGGGCCATGCCGCAGCATCAGCGCGACCTTGGCCTGTCGGTGCGTCAGTCGAACCTGTGCTCCGAGATCGTGCTGCACACCGGGGTCGACCACCTGGGCAACGACCGCACCGCCGTCTGCTGCCTGAGCTCGGTCAACGCCGAGACCTTCATGGAATGGCGCGACCATCCGACCTTCATCGAGGACGTGATGCGCTTCCTCGACAACGTGCTCGAGGACTTCATCGGCCGCGCGCCGCCGGAGATGAAGAACGCCGTCTACGCCGCCCAGCGCGAGCGTTCGGTGGGCCTGGGCCTGATGGGCTTCCACTCGTTCCTGCAGATGCAGAACGTCCCGTTCGAGAGCGCCCTGGCCAAGAGCTGGAACATGCGCCTGTTCAAGCATCTGCGCCGCCAGTGCGACGCGGCCTCGCGCACCCTGGCCGCCGAGCGCGGCCCGTGCCCGGACGCCGCCGACCGCGGCGTGATGGAGCGCTTCAGCCACAAGCTGGCCATCGCGCCCACCGCCTCGATCTCGATCATCTGCGGCGGCACCTCGGCCGGCATCGAGCCGATCCCGGCCAATATCTACACGCACAAGACCCTGTCGGGCTCGTTCGCGGTGAAGAATCCCTATCTGGCGCGGGTGCTGGACGAGAAGGGCCAGAACACGCCGGGGGTCTGGGACTCGATCCTGGAGAACGAGGGCTCGGTCCAGCACCTCGACTTCCTGACCCAGGACGAGAAGGACGTCTACAAGACCGCCTTCGAACTCGACCAGCGCTGGGTGGTGGAACTGGCCGCCGACCGCACGCCGGATATCTGCCAGTCGCAGTCGGTCAACATCTTCCTGGCCGGCGACGTCGACAAGTGGGACCTGCACATGCTGCACTGGCAGGCGTGGGAGCGGGGCTGCAAGTCGCTCTACTACCTGCGTTCCAAGTCGGTCCAGCGCGCCGCCCATGCCGGCGGCGAGGGCATCGTCCAGATCGAGGCCGGTCCCTCCGAGCGCACGGACTACGAAGAGTGCCTCGCCTGCCAGTAGGCCAGGTCGAGCATCCTTCGGCGCCGACCTGCGGTCGTCTGCAAGACGAACCGCCGGCGGGGCCTGAGTCCGCCGCCGCCGTCTGAAAATTCTCCCGTAACCATGGGGCTCCCGGCCCCGCCGCCCCGGCGCGCGCAAAACGCCGCGTCCATTCGCCCCAGCTTAACCAAGGCGGAACCGAAAGCCGTTTGCGGGCTTCCTCTGTCGTGCTTGGATAGCTGTGCTTCGCAGCCGTTTCACGGCGCGATACGGGAGAATGCCTGATGAGGTCGTTGGCTGGGCTGGCCATCACCTTCGGCGTTATGACCACCGGCGCGGCGACCGCGGCCGCTGCGCAGTCCGCGCCGGCTGTTCTGGACCAGGCGGCGTCGCGCCTGATGGACGCGGCCTTCGCGCCCGACCCGGACCAGCTTTTCGAACAGAGTGTGGACATCACCGGCCGCTGGCGCACCGACTCGCTGGCGCGCGTCGCCGCCGACGGCTCCGCGGTCGACACCTTGCGGATTTCGACCGGCGAGGGCGGCGGGCCGTTCGACCTCACCAGCCTGGGCGCGGGCGGCTACGAGGTCCGCCTGACCCGCGACTGGCCCTCGGCCGTCCGCTACGAGGGCGAGCGCTACGATATCGCCCTGACCCCTCACGCCGGGTTCGGGGTCTCGAGTATCGGCCATTCCGCCGAGGCCGGGGCGACCCTGACGCTCGGCCAGCGGGAGGACGCCATCGCGGCCCGGCTGGTCAGCCTGGGCGTCCGCGACGGCGCGGTGTTCGGCGGGGCCGGGCGCTGGTACGTCTTCGCCGCGGCCAGCGGCCGGGCCATGGGCTTCAACATGCTGAAGAACGGGGCCGCGGGCCTCGACCGCTCCTGGTCGCAGGACAGCTCCTCGACCCTGGTCGGCGACGCCCAGCTCGGCGTCGGCTGGCGCAAGGGGTCGATGCAGACCTCGTTCGGCTACATCCACCGCGAGGTGAAGGGCGCCCACATGCTGTGGGGCCAGGAAGCCAAGGACGATTCGATGGTCGCCTTCTCGCTGAGCATCAAACCGCGGCGCTGACGGGTCAGGTCTCCAACGGACCCATGCGCTCGATCCACAGGTCGCGCAGGCGCGGGTCGTCGTCGACCCGCCTGACCACCGGCTCCAGATTGGGAGCGACCTCGTAGAACCGCTTGCGGCGCGGCCGGAAGCGCGAGACCGCCGCCACATAGAGATCGAGCACGGTGAGGTCGTCGCCCAGGATGTAGCGCCCGGGGGTGACCTGACCTCCCATGATCCGCCAGCAGTCGGCGACACGGTCCAGGATGCGGGCGTCCAGCGCCGCGTGGCCGGCCGGGTCGGGGACCAGGCGGAACGGGTCGTCCTTCACCCAGTAGAGCGCGTAGATCGCCGAGGAGACGAAGCTCATCCAGCGCAGGAACTGGGCGCGGCCTGGGGCGCCGGGCCGGGGCGCGAGCCTCGCCTGCGGATGCTGTTCGGCCAGCCAGATCAGGATCGCGGCGCTCTCGGTGATGGTCTCGCCGGAGCCCAGGACCAGGGCCGGAACCTGGCGCATGGGGTTGGCGCCCAGCACCTTGTCGCCGCTCCGCGGATCGTCCTTGTCCCAGGTGTAGGCGTCGATCCGCTCATAGGGCAGACCGATCAGGGTGAGCGCCGCTTCGACGGGAACCGCACCGGAGCCGCGCGCGCCGAACAGGGTGAGACCGCCGCTCATGAAATTCATCCCCAGTGCAATTCACAACATCTTGGGGGCCTGCGTTAACTCGGCGCTAGATGTTGTCGGATTTTGATGCCTAAGTTGAATGATTAAATGCCCGTCTGTCGATTCCGCCCAGCTGGAAAGTCCGCCCGTGACCGCCGCCCACTCCTCTCTCCCCGGCCTGCTCACCCCGTCCTTCGCCTACAAGCCCTTCCGATATCCGTGGGCCTACGAGTTCTGGAAGAAGCAGCAGCAGGTCCACTGGATGCCGGAAGAGATTCCGCTGGGCGAGGACCTCAAGGACTGGGCCACCAAGCTGAATGACAAAGAGCGCAACCTGCTCACCCAGATCTTCCGGTTCTTCACCCAGTCGGACGTCGAGGTGAACGACAACTACATGGAGCGCTACAGCCGCGTCTTCAAACCGACCGAAGTGAAGATGATGCTGGCCTCGTTCTCCAACATGGAGACGATCCATATCGCCGCCTACGCCCTGCTGCTCGAGACCATCGGCATGCCCGACTCGGAGTTCACGGCGTTCCTGGAATTCCAGGAGATGCGCGACAAGCACGACTACATGCAGAAGTTCGGGGTCGACACCAACGCCGACATCGCCCGCACCTTGGCCATGTTCGGCGGCTTCACCGAGGGCCTGCAGCTGTTCGCCAGCTTCGCCATGCTGATGAACTTCCCGCGCCACAACAAGATGAAGGGCATGGGCCAGATCATCTCCTGGTCGGTGCGCGACGAGAGCCTGCACTGCGAGGGGATCATCAAGCTCTACCACGCCTTCAACAAGGAGACCGGCTGCGTCACCAAGTCGGTGGCCGACGACATCATCGACTGCTGCAAGACGGTGGTGGGGCTGGAGGACAAGTTCATCGACCTGGCGTTCAGCGCCGGCGATGTCCAGGGCATGACGCCCGAGGACATCAAGGCCTACATCCGCTTCATCGCCGACTGGCGCCTGCGCCAGCTCCAGCTTCCGGAGGTCTACGGCGCCAAGGAGAATCCGCTGCCCTGGCTGCAGTCGATGCTGTCGGGCGTGGAGCACGCCAACTTCTTCGAGGCCCGCTCGACCGAATATTCCAAGGCCGCCACCAAGGGCAAATGGGACGGCGAGGCCGGGGTCTGGGGCGAGTTCGACAAGCTGATGTCCAAGCGGACGGAGAACACGCTTCCGGCGGAGTGACCGCGCCCGCCGCTCACCCGGGCCTTCGCCGGGGCGGGCGGGACAGCCTCGCCTAGCCCCAGGGACCGCGGGGAGCCGATTGCGGCTCGTCCCAGGGCCCGTCAGCGTCGGCGACGCGCGGGGGCGCGGTCGTCGTCCCCGCCATCTTCATCAGCGCGGCCACGCGATTGGCGGTGGCGGGATGGGTGGAGAACAGGTTGTCCGCGCCGTGGCCGGACAGCGGGTTGATGATGAACATGTGGCTGGTGGCGGGATTGCGCTCGGCGTCGAAGTTCGGCACGCCCCGCGCATAGGACTCGATCTTGCGCAGGGCGTCGGCCAGGGCGGCGGGCTCGCCGCTGATCTCCGCGCCGTCGTGGTCGGCGGAGTATTCGCGGCCGCGGCTGATGGCCATCTGCACCACGGCCGCGGCGATCGGCGCCAGGATCGCGAGCGCGATGGTCCCGATCAGGCCGGCCGGCCGGTCGCGGTCGCCGCCGAAGAAGAAGGCGATGTTGGCCAGGGCGGAGATCGCGCCGGCGATGGTCGCCGTCACCGTCATGGTCAGGGTGTCGCGGTTGCGCACGTGGGCCAGCTCGTGGGCCATGACCCCGCGGATCTCGCGCCGGTCCAGCATCTGCAGCAGGCCCCGGGTGGCCGCCACCGCCGCGTGGGCGGGGTCGCGGCCAGTGGCGAAGGCGTTGGGC
>DASUIJ010000375.1:0-9891 GCA_036279815.1 Phenylobacterium sp.
CCGCGTCGTGCCGTTCGGCGCTCCTGAGGGCGGGGAAGACCGCGCGGTCTAGGCGGTGGCGACGGCCGGGGTCGCGGCGGCGGCCTGGGGCGGCGGTCCCATCATGATCCAGACCTGGTGGGCGCGGGCCAGCAGTTCGCCGTCGGCCGTGTGCAGGGCGACCCCGGCGGTCTCCTTGCGGCCTTCGCGGGCGATCGGCCAGGCGGTGACGATGCAGGTCTCGCCGGCCGCGGGCCGACGGACAACCTCGCCGGTCATGGTGCCCAGCAGGGCGCCGTGGCGTCCCTCCTTCACCACCCAGGCGAAGAAACCCGGGCAATCCAGCGCCGCCCAGATCACTTCGATCGGGGTCAGGCCTTCGGAGTCGGCGAAATTGGCGTGGGGGGTCCAGGGACAGGCGACATAGCCCGCGGGCGCGCCTTCGATCTGGCCGGCGAACACCTTCAGGCCGCTCCCCTCTTCGCGCTCCGGTCCGCAGGAGAAACAGGTCGGGTGGATGCGCTGGGTGAGTCCGATATAGCGGCTCTCGGCGGCCTTGGCCTCGGCGAGGCTTGGCGGGGCCGGAACATCCGGCAGTTCCGCGGCGCTGGCCGCGACACCCTTGCCGATCAAGGCGCCTTCGCCGTCGAACAGCTCGGTCGCCTGGGCGCCGACTTCGAGGTTGAGCGCGACATCGAGCGGGATGCGCGCGCGCAGCACGGCCGTGGCCACGCCCTCGATGTCCTTGGCCAGGACACCGCAGCAATAGCCGCCGTTGCCGGAATTGGGGGGCCCGCAGAATTGCTGGGCGACGACGATCTCCGCCATGAAAACTCCGAACGCAAAATCAGGTCGAGGGGAATGGATCGAATTCAATGGTCCCGCTATTCCATAAAAGTCGCCGCGCGGGGAAGGTGAAATCTCGCGGGTGCGGCGTTGGAGCGGCGCGCGAGGCGCGCTAGTTTCCGCCTAACTCCGCTTCTGCGGATTCGAGGAGCATTTGATGACCGAACAGACCGCACGGCCCTGGGCCCTCATGCGCCACCACGCGGGTTGGGCCGACGTGTTCCTGATCGAGAAGGAATCCGCCGACTCGATCACGGGCGTCTATCCCGACCGCGAGACCGTGGGACCGCCGGTGAACTACAGCGTGCGCGCCATCCTGGCCCGCTTCGAGACCCTGGAAGCCGCCCGCGCCGCGCGCGAGGGCGCCGTCCTGGAATGGCGCAAGCACGACGCTGCGGTCCGCGAGGCCGAGGCCAGGCTGCGCGAGGCCGAGAAGGCCCGCGAGGACGCCTGGCTCAACTGCCTGAAGGGCGCGGCGGGCTAGGGCCGCACGCGACTTGAACGGCGCTCGTCCGCTTGCGAGGCCTTCCCGACATCCCCACCTGCGGCTCAGCTTGTTCGGGAGAGCCCAGATGTTCGATCACCTTTCCGTCGGCGTTCGCGACCTGACCGCCGCGCGCGTTTTCTATGACGCGTTCTTCGCGCCGCTCGGCTGCGCCAACGCCTGGGCGGCGGAGGCCGAGCTGGCCTATGGCCCCGGCGGGCGGAGCCGGCAGTTCTATCTCTATCCGGTGGAAGGCGAGCGGGTGGCGGGCGTGGGTGCGCACATCGCCTTCGCCGCCGACAGCCGCGCGGCCGTGGATGCGGCCTATGCCGCCGCCGTCGCCCATGGGGCGGCGACCGTGCGCCCCGCCGGAGCGCACCCCGACATCGCGCCCGACTACTACGGCGCGGTGCTGCTGGATCCTGACGGAAACAAGCTCGAGGTCGTCGCCGACACCATGCACTAGGCCCGGCGAGAGCCTAGAACCTGATCCGGAAACCCTTGGCGATGGCATAGGCCGCCGCGACGGCCAGCACGATCCCCACCGCCAGACTCCACAGCGGCGCGGTCTTCAGCGGAGTCACGGCGGTCTCGAACCGCCGGCGGCCGGTGATCATCGCCCGCACCAGGTTCTCCCGCTTCCAGATCGCGTAGAAGGCGATGGCGGCCAGGTGCAGGCCGATCAGGGCCTGCAGGCCGCGGAAGGTCAGTTCGTGCCACTCCGAGAACAGCCGGCCGGTGTCGAAATCCACCCTGTCGGACAAGGGGCCGGACTCGATGCCGTCGATGTCGGTGGCGAACAGGCCCAGCCCGGCCTGCACCAGGATCAGGACGATCATCGCCACGACGCTCCAGGCGCCCAGCGGGTTGTGCCCCGCCGTCTCGCCGGGCTTCCGCGAGCCCAGTCCGCTCAGATAGGCCAGGGTCGTCTTCGGACCCCTCAGGAAGCTGGCGAACCGGGCGGTCGATCCGCCCGCCACGCCCCACCAGAGCCGGAACACGATGAGGCCCAGCACGACGTAGCCCGCGAGCCTGTGGACTTCCATGCTCTTGCCCGCCGACAGCCAGGCGGTGAGAATCGCCGCCACGAGCGACCAGTGAAACAGCCGCGTGGGGCCGTCCCAGAGTGGCGTCGGCGCCTGGGACACGGTCTATTTCTGTTCCGGACCGCGGAACTTGGTGTGGCAGGTCCCGCACGCGCCGCCGGTAGCCTTGACCTGGGCCTTGATGGCTTCGATGTCGCCACCCCTGGCGATGGTTTCGAGTTTGGCGCTTTCGGTCAGCAGCCCCTTGGAGGCGGCGGTGAAAGTCGCCCAGTCGGTCCAGATCTCGGCCTTGGCGCGTGTCTTCAGCCCGGTTTCAGGGCCGGAGCCCTTCGGGAACCAGCCGGGGATATGGCCGGCCAGGTCCTTCACCACCTTGGCCTGGGCCGCGATGGCCTTGGTGTCCGGGGTGTCGGCCTTCAGGCCGTCATTGATGGCTTTGAACGCCGTGCCGATCTTCTTGTAGTTGTCGATGCGCGCCGTGATCACCTTGGCCGCATCGACGGCCGCCAGCGCCGTGCCGCCGAGCGCGGCGAAACCGAGGGCCAGGCCGAGGACCAGCCCGACGGGGCGCCTGGAAGAGAAGATGGGCATGTGCGGGAGGCTCCTGGCCGAACGGTGCTTCGGGTGCGCCGGTACATTGGATTGCGCCCGGCTTCGGCGTCAACCGCCGCCGGAATCAGTGCCGGACCCCGCGCCCGGACAGCGCCGTGAGCGCCGTGCGGGCGATGATCGTCAGGTCCAGGACGAAGGAGCGACGGGCCAGGTAGTCGGCGTCGAGCCGGGCCTTCTCGGGAATCGGCAGTTCGTCGCGCCCATTGACCTGCGCCCAGCCGGTCAGGCCAGGACGCAGGGCGTCGACCCCGGCCTCGCTGCGCAGCTGCACCAGATCGTCCTGGCTGTGCAGCGCCGGCCGGGGGCCCACCAGGCTCATGTCGCCGATCAGCACGCTCCACAGCTGGGGAAGCTCGTCGAGGCTGGAGCGGCGCAGGAACCGGCCCAGCGGCGTGATCCAGCGATCGGGGTCGGGCAGCATGTGGGTGGCGATGTCCGGCGCGTCGATACGCATGCTGCGGAACTTCGGCATCAGGAACAGGTGGTTGCCTCGGCCCACGCGTCGCGACCAGTGCAGCGCCGGCCCGGGGGATTCTAGCCGCACGGCCAGCGCCAGGATCAGCAGCACCGGCGACAGCACGACCAGACCCACCCCGGCGACGACGATGTCCAGCCCTCGCTTCAGCACAGTCGCCCTCCCACCACGCGATCCGCGGCGGGAGAAGCTTTAGTCGTCGCGACCGCGGCTGTCAGCTACGGCGGGTGGGGCCGGAGGTGGTGCGCGGGGCCCGGCGCACGGAGGCCGCCTTCGCCCTGGGCGGGGCCTTTGGCTTCGGCGTCGGCGCGACATCGAGGATCGGCTCGGGAGCCGCTTCGACGGCCGGTTCGGGCGTCAGGTCCACACTCGGCTCCGGCGCGGCCTCGAGGACCGGCTCAGGCGTCGCTTCGACGACGGGCTCCGCCGCCTCGGCGACCGTGGGGGGCGCTTCCGGGGCAACCTCGATCGGCGTGGGCTCGGCCTGCGGTTCAGGCGGCGCCAGCACCGCCTCGAGGTTGGTGGCGTAGCGCCAGCGGGTCGCCCACCAGAAGGCCACGCCGGCCGTCGTCGCCCCGGCGAACATCAGCCACAGCGGCGACGCCACGCCCAGGGGGAAGCTCAGGGCCTTCGCAGCGGCCTCCATCGGTTCAGGCGTATCACCGGATTTGTCGAACAAAGCGGTCATGGGAAATCTCCAGAACGGGCGGGATATTGTGCAACGCAACATACCACCAGCCGCTCCTTCGCAACTGCAAAATGGCGTTACCCGGTCCGCCAGACCCGCGCCTGCCCCCGATCGCCCAGGGTCTGCACGGTCCAGCCGCAGATCGCCTCCAGTGTGGGCTCCAGTTTGTCCGGCGCGCGGGCCAGGACCAGGGCGCAGCCGTTCATCTTCATCGGGTCGGCCAGGGGGCGCATCCGCGCCTCCGCGACGGTGAGCGGCCCGGCGCCCGCCTCCTCCGCTTCGCGAAGGAAGCCGTCGAAGGTCTCCAGGTCCTTGATCGGCAGCCAGACCAACACCACGGCCCGAGGATTGCGCCGCGCCACGGCGCTCAGGGTCTCGACGATGCGGGCATAGTCGTCCGGCCGTTCGAAGGGCGGGTCGATCAGGACCAGGACCTGGCCCTGGGCAGGCGTCTTGGCGGCGGCCTCGCGATATCCGTCGACGCAGGCGGTCCTGACCCCCGCGCGTCCCTTCAGCGCCTGGGCCAGGGCCGAATGCTCCTCGTCCCGGAGTTCGCAGCCCAGGTAGCTGTCGCCGGCGCGGAGCGCGTCCGCGATCAGCAGCGGCGAGCCGGGATAGAACCGGGTCTCCCCGCCGCCGTTCAGCGCCGTCACCGCCGACCGCAAGGGCGCGAAGGCCTCGGGAAGGTCCTTGGCGCGCATCAGCTGGCCAATGCCGGCCGCGGCCTCTCCGGACCGCTGAGCCTCGGCGCCGCCAAGGTCATAGAGTCCTCGCCCGGCGTGGGTGTCGATCACCGTCAGCGGCCCTGGCCCGCGGGTCATCCGGGCCAGCACCGCCAGCAAGGCGGCGTGTTTCACCAGGTCGGCGAAGTTTCCGGCATGGAAGGCGTGGCGATAGTTCACAGGCGTTCTGGTCTCCGGCGCAGGCGGGACCCGGCGCATTGCGGCGCGCCGGCAAGGAGCGTTCCTGCCACGCCGGGGCGCATTTCCAAAGGCCTGCCGCCACCTCCCGGGAAACCGCCGTTTCCGCGCCGCTAGGCGACCCTGGGTTATCAGCGCTAAGCTGGGCGCAACAAGCCAGAGGGAGGCGCTCAGATGCCTGGGGAGAAACTACGTTTCGGCGCCTTCATCGCGCCATTCCATCCGATCGACGAGAATCCGACCCTGGCCATCCAGCGCGACCTGGAGCTGGTCGAGTGGATGGACCAGCTCGGCTACGACGAGGCCTGGATCGGTGAACACCATTCCGCCGGCTATGAGCTGATCGCCAGTCCCGAGGTGTTCATCGCCGCGGCCGCCGAGCGCACCAAGCACATCCGCCTAGGCACCGGCGTATCCTCCCTGCCCTATCACCACCCGCTGATGCTGGCCGACCGCATCAACCAGCTCGACCACATGACCCGCGGCCGGGTGATGTTCGGGGTGGGCCCGGGCGCCCTGGTCTCCGACGCCTTCATGATGGGCATCCCGCCGGCCAGGCAGCGCGACCGGATGGACGAGGCGCTGGACGTCCTGGTCCCGCTGCTGCGCGGCGAGACCGTGACCCACAAGTCCGACTGGTTCGAACTGTCTGAAGCCCGCCTGCAGATGACCCCCTATTCGCGGCCCAGCGTCGAGATCGCGGTGGCGAGCCAGGTCTCCCCCACCGGCGCGCGGGCGGCCGGCAAGCATGGCCTCAGCCTGCTCTCCATCGGCGCGACCTCCACAGGCGGTTTCAACGCCCTGGCCTCCAACTGGGCCATCGCGGAGGACATGGCCAAGGCCAACGGCAAGACCGTGGACCGCCGCGGCTGGCGCCTGGTGGGTCCGATGCACATCGCCGAGACCCGCGAACAGGCCATGGCCGACGTGCGCTTCGGCCTGGAGAAGTGGATCTATTACTTCCGCGAGATCGCCAACCTGCCGATCGTGCCGGACGGCGCGGGCGATCCCATCGAGGCCCTGGTCAATTCCGGCATGGCGGTGATCGGCACGCCGGACGACGCGGCGGCGCGCATCCAGCAGCTGGTCGACGAGAGCGGCGGGGCCGGCGCCTTCCTGCTGATGGCCCATAACTGGGCCAACTGGGACGCGACGAAGAAGTCCTACGAACTGATCGCCCGCTATGTGGCGCCGCGGTTCCAGGGGCTGAACGTCAACCGCCAGGACTCGATGGACTGGGTGAAGGGCAACAAGGCCGAGTTCACGGGCCAGATGCAGGCCGCCGTGGGCGCCCGCATCGTGCAGCACATGATGGAGAAGGGCGCCGACAACATCCGTCCCGAGATCGTCGAGATGATCAAGGGCCAGGCCGCGGGCGCCCCGGCCGCGAAATAGGCCTGGACCACCCGAAACACGGTGATCCGGACCGCCCCGTCGGCGGCCTTCGGCGCGTAGATGGCCTCGATCCCCGGCGCGCCGATGTCCACCAGGCCTCGAAGGCCAGCTCGGTCGTGAGCGGCGTCAAGGTCTGGGTTCCGGTTCGTGGGGTTGAAGCGAGCTGGCGTATTGGTCCGCGCCTAGCGGCGGATCGAAATCCCCACCCGCACCAGCCGGGGCGCCGCGAAGCTTTCGACGCCGTCGCCGGTCTCGCCCACCTCGATGCGGGCGTCGGTGAGGTTCTCGGCCGCCAGATAGACCTCCGAATCCTCGCCCATCCGCCAGGCGGCCCGCGCGTCGAGCCCGACTGAGGCCGCCAGGATGCGGCTGTTGAGGTCGTCTTCGAACCGCTCGCTCTCGAAGCGCGCCTGGGCCGAGAGGGTCAGCCGGTCTGAGGCGCGCCAGCGGGCTCCGGCGGTGACCGTGACCTTCGGAGTCTGGGCCGGCCGCTTGCCGGTGAGCTGAGGCGCCGCGCCGCCGCCGTCCACCCGCGCCCGGGCGGCCGAGAACGCGGCGTCGAGCTCCCAATCGCCGAAGTCGCGGGACACGTCGCCCTCCACGCCCCAGGCGTCGATGCGCCCGGCGTTCTGCCGCTTGCGCAGCGCGCCCCCCGCCGGGACGAAGCCCGCCACCGGGAATGTGCCCGGCCCCACCCCCACCGTCACATTGGTGATCGGATCGTCGAGCCGGTTGAAGAACAGGGTTCCGCTCCAGCGGACCGCGCCGTCGCCGCCGATCCCGACCTCCAGGCCGTAAAGCTTCTCCGGGGTCAGGCCCGGATTGGCCTCGGTGATGTCGTTGCCGACCCGGAACGGCCGGTGCAGTTCGTTGAGGCTGGGCGGACGGAAGCCCGCATAGGCCGCGCCGCGCATCCAGGCCGCGTCTGTAAGCGCCCAGCGCGCGCCGAAGCGGGCCGTGGGCGTGACCCCGGAATTGTCCGGCGAGGGTGCGCTGAGGGTAGGGACGCCCGTGGCCAGGTCGCGCTCCCGCCGCAGGGCGCCGCTCTGACGCCAGGCGTCCACCCGCGCGCCGCCGGTCAGCAGGAGATCGCCCGTGTCACGAACGACTTCCGCATAGACCCCGCCCACCGCCGTGCGGCCGCCGCTTTCCCGGCCGCGGGTGAAGGCGCCGTTCAGGAACCGGAACCGCTCGCGGGCCTTGCCCTCGGCGAACCGGGCGTCGGCGCCCAGTTCCCAGGACCAGTCCTGCCCCCGCCCTTGCCAGGCGGCGTTGAGCCCGTAGCCGACCGACGGCGTTTCGTACTGGTCGGCGGCCGGGGTGGTGAAGGCGCGGCGGGCGCCCACGGCGACGGAGCTGTTCTCGAGGTCGCTGGACCGGGCCCAGGCCTGCAGACGCCAGCCGCCGCCGTCATGGACGCTGGCCAGGGTCAGAGCCGCCGATCCGCCTCTCGCCGTGGAGTTGGCGCCCGCGAGGCCCGCTCCGCGGCGCTCCTCGTAGGCGCCCAGGCGCAAGGCCGTCGCCACGCCGCCGAGATCGCCCTGCAATCGGGCCGAGACGGCGGCGGAATCCAGATTTGTCCGCGTGTCCGCCGCGCCCTTCAGCGCGCCGCGGACCGGCACATAGCCATCGCTGGTCTCCGCCGCGGCGGTGATCAGCAGACCGCGGGCTCCGAACGCCGCCGCCGCGCGGGCCTCGCCCCGCTCGCCGGCGGACAGGTCCAGCGCCGACAGACCGCCGGCGGCGGCGCGCTCCTGCAAGGCGATCACCCCGGTGAGCGCGCCGGCCCCGTAGGCTCCCGCCCCCGCGCCGCGCACAATGGTCACGCTCTCCAGCCCTTCGGGCGGCAACGACGACCAGATCACCCACCCGCCGAACGGATCGTTCTGCGGCGCGCCGTCCAGCGTCACCAGGGCGCGTCCGGCCCCGGACGGCGCGACGCCGCGCAGCGAGATGCCCTGGATGGTCGGGTTGGCGGCGTCGCTGCCGGTGCGGCGGAACAGCGACACGCCGGGCGCGCGCTTCAGCGCCGCGTCCAGCCGCGGCGCCGTCTTCAGGGCCTCAATGTCCAGTTGCTGGACGGCGAACACCGCCTCCCCGCCCAGGGGAGGCAGGCGCGGCGCCTCCACGACGACGGCTTCGACTTCGGGCGGCGGGGGCGTGAAGGGCATGATGCGGACTTTGTGGGCTACCGCGGTTCCATACGATCCCCACGCGGGCGCCGTCGACAATGTTCACGAGGCGCCGGGGCGGTTCCCTGCGCCACAGTCATAAAACCGTGGTTGGACTTCATGCGCCCAGCGGGCGACACCGCCGGCGCTGGGGAAAGCGAGGACGCAATGCTCGACCTGAGACTTCCGCCTTCAGTGACCGTGAGCCCCACCATGGTGGGCGTTTCGGTCCTTACCGACGCTGGCGTCACGGTCCTGGTCAGCCTGCCCCGGCCCCGGGGACTGCATGACCTGCCGGCCGACCAGGTCGCCGAGCGAGCCTTCCGGATGGCTCACGCCGCCCTGGAAGACGCGGTCCGGACGCTGGAAGCCTAGCGGTTCCCTACGGATTGACGTTCAGGCGGATCTTGATGCGCCCCGGGTTGTCCAGGGCCATGGACTCCGGCACCTGGATCTGGGCGGCGAGCTTCAGGGCCGTGGCGGCCCGGGCGTTGGTGGCCGGATCGGCGTCGACCACCCGGCAATCGGTGAGCGCCTGGCCGGAAACCTGACAGTCGACCACGAAGGCGCTGGCCGGGATGGTGTCGAGCACCGGGGTCACGCCGGCAAGGGTCGAAGACGGGGCGCCGAGGGCGGCGGTGAGAGCAAGAACCTGGAAGAACATGGGGCCTCGGCGTTTACGAAGGTTAATCAAAGATGAAGCCGGGCCGAATGCAAGTGTTTCATTTCGACCGCTTCCCTTCCGTCCCCCGCAACGCATGTGCCGCCCCGCCCGCGCGCACAGGCCAGCGTTAACAATGATCACTTGATGGGCGTCGCCCCGCTGGCGCGCCCATCATTGTTGCACTGCGGCGAATGAGATGCCGCGCCGCAGCACTCTTCTTGGAGGATATTCGGGCCGGCCTCAGACAGGTCGCAGGCCAAGCGGTCGCGCCTCATCTGCGAACCGCCGCCGGAGGAACGCCGGGAGGTGGTTGAACCTCAACCCCCCTTCCGGGAGACAAGATATGCTTCGTACCGTCACCTTCGCGGCCCTTGCCGCCCTCGTCCTCGCCCCGGCCGCCCACGCCGAAGGCGTCCGCGTTTCGCTCACCGGCAAATCGGCCGAGCAGATCCACACCGACATCGTGGCCGCGGCCCGCACGGTCTGCCGCAAGGCGACCGCCACGGAGACCTTTGTGCTCGACGCCTACAGCCGCTGCACCTCAGCCACCGTCAAGACCGCGCTGGGCAAGCTCGCCGATCCGCAGGTCGCGCAGCTGGAAGGCGCCCGCC
>DASUIJ010000376.1:0-10925 GCA_036279815.1 Phenylobacterium sp.
TCAAGGTGGCCTGATCCACGACGTCGCGGCCGGGCTGAAATCCGGACCGCGACGCTCAGTGTTCGCCTGGCCCGCCCAAGGGTCGGATGAGCAACGCCCACCCGTCAGAACATCATTATTCCATAGATCGCCCGTAACCAGAAATAAAACACCCCCATAATGGGGGTAACGCTGGTTCGTCGTCCGCCTTCTTTACGGTTTGCTATCGAACCGAGGCGCAAATGAACGCCGTTCTTTTTGGACGGGTTCGGGATGACATCGAGTTTGCCCCATAGCCAGGCTGCCGTGCGGCGCATCATTGCGCTGTCCGTGCTGATTCTGGCTGTGGTGTTGGCGGGCGGGGTCAGCCTGATGACCTACACCGTGGTGTCCACCGACCGGGGCCAGGTGGCCGAAGAGCGCGACATGGTCTCGCGCCGCATCGACGACGCCCGCGAGCGCCTGGTCCAGCAGATCACCTCCGTCACGGTCTGGGACGAGGGCTACCAGAAGCTGGCCGGGCCGATCGACCTCGACTGGGCCGACGTCAATGTCGGGCGCTACTACGCCAACGACCTGGGCTACGACCTCAGCCTGATCATCGCCGGCGGGGAGACGCCGACCTACGCCTGGCGCGGACAGCGACGCGTGGATGCGGCCGCGATGGCCGGATTCGCCAGGGACATTCGCCCGCTCATCGCCGAGCTGCGCGAGCAGGAGGCTGTGAACCTGCGCCTGTCCCACCTCACCGCCCCCGTGGGCCACGCCGCCGTGCTGACCAAGAGCGGCGTGGTGGTGTCCGGCGGCGAGACCTACCTTGTGGGCGCCGCCACCGTGGTTCCGGCGACCGCCAGGGTCGCCCGGCGGCCGGGGCCCGCCAGCATTGTGGTCAGCGCCCGGAAGCTGGACGGCCCGCTGCTGCGCGACCTTGAGGACAGCCTGCAGATCCACGGCGCTCACCTGGAGCCTGCCCGCGGCCCGGCGGACGGCGCCCGCTCCCCGGTGGTCGACGTCAACGGCTTCGTGGTCCGCGAGATCGCCTGGACGCCCAAGCGTCCGGGCATGGACGTGTTCAAGCACGCCGCGCCGGCCTTCATCATCGCCTTCCTGGTCCTGGTCGTCGCCGGCCTGGCGCTGGCCGCCCGGATCGGCGCCATCCTGCGCGAACTGGCCGCCGGGGACGGGGCGCTCGACCGCACCATGGCCGAGCTGGTCCGCGCCAAGGACCAGGCCGACACCGCCAACATCGCCAAGTCCCAGTTCCTGGCCAATATGAGCCATGAGATCCGCACGCCGCTGAACGGCATCCTGGGTATGGCCCAGGTGATGGCGCGCGAGGATCTCAGCCCGGCCCAGCGCGATCGTCTGAACGTCATCCGCGCCTCCGGCCAGACCCTGCTGGCGGTGCTGAACGACGTTCTCGACTTCTCCAAGATCGAAGCCGGCCGGCTGGACATCGACAACCACGAATTCGACCTGGACGAGGCCATCGAGGCCGCCTGCGCCGCCTTCGTCAGCCTCGCCGCCCAGAAGGACGTGGACCTGCGCATCGACATCGCCGAGGCGGCGCACGGCGTCTGGTTCGGCGACGGCGCGCGGCTGAAACAGGTGATCGCCAACCTGGTCTCCAACGCCGTGAAGTTCACCGCCGACGGCGATGTCGTGGTGCAGGTGAGCCAGGCCGCGTTCGGCCTGCGCTTCATGGTCCGCGATTCCGGCATCGGCATTCCCGCCGAGCGCCTGGGCGACCTGTTCCAGAAGTTCAGCCAGGTCGACGCCTCGACCACCCGCCGGTTCGGCGGCACCGGCCTGGGCCTGGCCATCAGCCGCGAGCTCGTGGAGCTGATGGGCGGGCGCATGAACGTGACCAGCGAAGCCGGCCAGGGCTCGACCTTCACCTTCGACCTGCCGCTGGAAAAGCGCGCCGAGCGCCGCGCCCCGGCCCACGTGGCCGAGGCCCAGTTCACGGAAGCCGAAGGCCCCGCCGCCCGCATCCTCGCGGCGGAGGACAATTCGACCAACCAGCTGATCCTGAAGTCCCTGCTGGAGCCGCTCGGCGTCGATCTCACCGTGGTCGCCAACGGCCGCGACGCGGTCAATTCATTCCGCAGCCAGACCTTCGACCTGATCCTGATGGACGTGCAGATGCCCGAGATGAACGGCGTCGAGGCCACCGCCGCGATCCGCGCGCATGAGGCCGCCGAGGGCCTGGACGCGATCCCGATCCTGGCGCTTTCGGCCAATGTGATGAGCCATCAGGTTTCCGAATACCTGGCGGCCGGCATGACCGGCTTCATCCCCAAGCCCATCGAGGCGGCAAAGCTGTTCGCCGCCATCCAGCAGGCGCTGGCCGGCTCGGAGACGGACGAGGACGCGGCTTCGGCGGTCGCCTGATCCCGTCGGGAGCAGGGCTGCGCCCGGCCCAGCTAGTTTCCTGTGAGCTTCTTGCCCACGAAGAGGCCCAGCACCAGGAACAGCACGAAGCCCACCAGGAAGACGAAGAACAATAGCTTGGCGATGCCGGCGGCGGCGCCGGCTATGCCGGTAAAGCCCAGGGCGCCCGCGATCAGCGCGACGACGGCTAGAATCAAGGCCCATTTCAGCATGTTGGTCTCCGCAGGTCGGCGTTCATCGCCACCTTCACCAACGTCAGGCCGCGACAGTCGTTCCGTCAGGCCGCCAACACGGGCAGTTCGGCCAGGGGCTGCATCCGTCCCCCGACCGGCAGGGTCTGCATGCGGCATATGGCCGGACCGGTGACGAACGGCACCTTGGCCTGGGCGCAGACCGACAGTTCCGAGCGGGACCGGACATTGGTCACGGCCTGCCAGATCTGTTTGCGCCGGTAGAGATCGAGCCGATCGGTGAACCGCCGCAGCACCGCCAGCCGCACCCGCGGCTCGGAGTCGGGCAGGACCAGGGTCACGCTGGTCACCGCCTGGGGCTGCAGCTTCTCGATCTCGAACCCGGGGTCGAAGGTTCGCAGGTCGATGTTGGTGACGTACCTGGACAGCATCGCCTTCATCTGGCTCAGCGCGCCGAAGGCCGGGTCGCGCGGGACGTCATAGACCGCCGCGGCCAGCTGGTTGCGGTGCGCCTCCGGAAGGACCGAGAGAAGGCGCTCGTAGTCCTGCCGCTGCGACAGGCGCACGATGTTGGAATAGCAGATCGGCAGGTAGAGCATCGCCTTGACGCCCTCGGTCAGGAACCGCATGGCCGCGATCACGCAATCGGCGTCGAAGGCGGCCGGGTTGTCCGGCATGTGCTCCGAGCCTTCGACGAGGCTGAAGTGGGTGCGCGCCGTGCCGGGCGTCGAGCTCACCACGTCGGCGACGAACAGGCCGCGCGGTGCGAAATAGATGCCGTGAAGCCCTTCGAGCGCCGGCAGGGCCGGGGCCGAGGGCACGGCGTCGGTCGTCGGTTCCGGCGACGCTTCGACCACCGGCTTCGGCGGCGCCTCCAGGATGATTTCCGGCTCCATGTCGACCGCGCCCGGCGAGACGACGCGGCTGAGCCGCCCGCCGGTCGGCAGCAGGTCCGGGTTCTCGATGGCGGCGGCCAGGGCCTGGCTGTCCAGGGCGGCGAAGGCCCGGGCGGCCTCGGGCGAACCCTCGAACAGCAGCAGGGCGACCTCGCCTTCCGACCCGAGCCCGAACAGCTTGACCTGCAGTTCGTCGGACAGCAGGGCCAGCTCCCGCACGTCCATCTCCTCGGAGCGCGGGTCGGTCAGCAGGAAGGCGTAGTGGGTCAGCGGCTGGAAGGCCCTGGGCCAGAGCCAGCGGGTTTCGAGATAGGCGGCGGAGAACTTCGCGACCAGCGGTCCCAGGGCCGCCGGGGACAGGCCCGTGCTGTCCGCGTCCACCGCCACCCTCAGGCACGCCACCGCCGTCACGCACTCACTCCCGACCCGATCCACCCAATCTGGGTGCTGCAATCTTTGCGTGCAGGAAGTAAACACATGGTTTGCCGCGACGCGGGTGCGACAATGGCGTCACGTGAGACTTTCCACTCCTCGGGTCAGCGCGCTATGAAAGCGTACCATGGCCAAGAACCCCGAAAGTCCCATCGAGCCCTTCAAGCGTGCGCTGGCCAACGCCGCGCGTTCGCTCGCCGAGAGCCCCGACCTGGAGATCGTCTATTCGGGTGAAGGCCCGCAGCTGCAGGGCAATCGCGCGGTTCTGCCTCACCCGCCGCGCGACCTCACGCCGGTCGACGCGGCCCGCATCCGCGGATACGCCGACCAGATGGCGCTGCGCATCTCGCACCATGACGCCGCCGTTCACGCCAAGACGCGGCCGGGCTCGGCCCTGGGCGCGCCCGTCTACGACGCGCTGGAGCAGGCCCGTATCGAGGCCATCGGCGCCAACGCCCTGGGCGGGGTGCGCGAAAACCTGAGGGCGGTGCATGACGCCGCCTGGGCCAAGCGGGTGTTCAACCCCATCGAGGCGCAGGCCAACCCGCCCATCGCCGACATCGTCTCCCTGATGGTGCGCGAGCGCCTGACCGGGGTCGCGCCGCCGGCGCAGGCCAAGCCGCTGGTGGACCTGTTCAGGGCCGACATCGAGGCCAGGGCCGGCGCCGACCTCGACAAGCTGGCGGACGCCGTCGACAACCAGAAGGCCTTCGCCCGCCTGGCCCGCACGATCCTGCGCGACCTCGCCATGGGCGACGACCTGTCCGACGCCCCCGACCAGGCCGACGAACAGGACGAAGAGGGCGAGGACGGCGAGTCCGAGGCCAGCGAGGACGGCGACGAAGGCGAAGGCGAGGGCCAGTCGCCGCAGCAGGCCTCGATGGACGAGAACGAGGCGACCCATCGCGAAAGCGAGGACGCCGACAGCCAGATGACCGAGGCCGAGGATTCCGACGCCGACGACACCGAGGAGGCGCCGGACATGGGCGAGGGCGACCAGCCCGCGCGTCCGGACCTGAAGGGCGAAGGCAAGGTGGTGACCTACAAGGTCTTCACCACCGCCCACGACGAGGTGGTGGCCGCCGAGGAGCTGTGCGACGCCGAGGAGCTGACCCGACTGCGGGCCTATCTCGATCAGCAGCTCGCCAGCCTTTCCAGCGTGGTCTCCAGGCTGGCCAACAAGCTGCAGCGCAAGCTGATGGCGCAGCAGAACCGCACCTGGACCTTCGACCTCGAGGAGGGGCTGCTCGACGTCGCCCGCCTGACCCGGGTGATCGTCGATCCGACCGCCTCCCTGGCCTTCAAGGAAGAGGAGGACACCGAGTTCCGCGACACGGTGGTGACCATCCTGATCGACAATTCCGGCTCCATGCGGGGACGGCCGATCATGGTGGCGGCGATCTGCGCCGACATCCTGGCCCGCACGCTGGAGCGGTGCGGGGTCAAGACCGAGATCCTGGGCTTCACCACCCGCGCCTGGAAGGGCGGCTCGTCCCGCGAGGACTGGCTGAAGGCCGGCAAGCCCGCCCAGCCGGGCCGGCTGAACGACCTGCGCCACATCATCTACAAGTCCGCCGACGCTCCCTGGCGCCGCGCCCGGCGCAATCTGGGCCTGATGATGCGCGAAGGCCTGCTGAAGGAGAACATCGACGGCGAGGCGCTGATGTGGGCCCACCAGCGCCTGATGGGCCGCTCCGAGCAGCGCCGCATCCTGATGGTGATCTCCGACGGGGCGCCGGTGGACGACTCGACCCTGTCGGTCAATTCCGGGCACTACCTGGAGCGCCACCTGCGCGAAGTGATCGCCGAGATCGAGGCCAAGAGCCCGGTGCAGCTGATCGCCATCGGCATCGGCCACGACGTGACCCGCTACTATCGCCGCGCCGTCACCATCGTCGACGTGGAGCAACTGGCCGGTGCGATCGTCGACCAGCTGGCCGAGCTGTTCGACGAGGAGGTGCGCCGGGTGACGCGCAAGAACGCCAACCTGCTGCAGCCGCCGCCGAACACCCAGGGGCCGCAGGGCGCCGTGCGGCGGTCGACCTTCAAGGAAGTGCGGAGAGCCGTCGCGTGAAGCGGCTTCTCCTGGGCGCCGCCCTGCTGCTGGCGTCGTGCGCGCAACCCCCGGCCGCGCCCAGGACGCCGGTGGCGGCGGGTCCCGGGATCACCATCCATGCCGAGGCGGCGGCGCTCAATCCCTCGGACCCGAGCCAGGACCACATCGGCGCCTTCGTCTATGCCGGCGGGCTGGTCCTCAGTTCGACCGACACCGCGCGTCTGCACGGCCTTTCCGACCTCAAGGTGCTGCCCGGCGGCCGGCTGGTCTCGAACAGCGACGACGGCGACCTGCTGGAAGCGCGCCTGACCCTGGATCCGAAGGGGCGGCTGGTCGGCCTGGCCGACGCCCGCATCGCGCCCCTGGGCGGTCCCGACGGCAAGCCGCTGCAGGGCAAGCAGGAGGCCGACTCCGAGGGCCTGGCGATCCTGGCAGACGGCGACCGGCTGATCAGCTTCGAGCGCCACAACCGCATCCTGCTCTATCCGGCCAAGGGCGGCCCCCCGCACGAGGTCCCCGCCCCCGACGCCCAGTTCCCGGAGAACGGCGGCATGGAGGCCCTGACGCAGGATCCGGCCGCAGGACCCGACGCCTATGTGGTCGGCGGCGAGGATTCCGGCCAGACCTGGAACTGCACCCTGGCCAAGGGCTGCGCGGCGGGCCGCCTCATTCCCAAGCCGGCGGAGTTCGGCCTGGTGGCCATGGCTCCGCTGCCGGGCGGCGGCATGGCTCACATGCTCCGCGCCTGGGACCCCCTGCGCGGGAGCCGCATCGCCTTGGTCGTCGCCGACGCCAAGGGCGCGGAGATCGACCGGCTCGAGCTCGCCCGGCCGTTCACGGTGGACAATCTCGAGGGCGTCGCGGTGGTCCCAGCCAAGGATGGGACTATTCGCTTCTACCTGATTTCAGACGATAATTTCATGCCGTCGCAGCGGACTTTGCTGCTCGCTTTCGATTGGAAGCCGCCGGCCCATTAGCCCCCGATCCATTGCGGAAGGACGTTCCCGATGAGCCGCACCGAGATTTCACTGCCCACGGCAGACGGCGACGCCCGCGCATTCGTCTTCAAACCCGACCAGGGACAGGGTCCCTGGCCCGGGGCGATCATCCTGATGGACGCCCCGGCGATCCGGCCGGCGTTGTTCGAGATGGGCGAGCGGCTGGCGGCGGCGGGCTACTATGTGCTGCTGCCCGACCTGTTCTGGCGCGCCGGGCCCTATCCCACGCTCGACATCGCCGCCGCGCGGGCGGGCGACCCGGTCCAGGTGGAGCTGTTCACCCGGCTGCGCGCCAGCACCGGCGTCGGGCGGCAGATGACCGACGTGGAGGCCTGCCTGGATTTTCTGGCGAAGGACCCGAACGCCAGGCCCGGCAAGGTGGGCGTGAGCGGCTACTGCATGGGCGGCTCGATCGCCCTGCGCGCCGCGGGGACCTTTCCGGACCGGATCGGCGCGGCGGCGTCCTTCCACGGCGGCAACATGGCCACGGACGACGAGCGGAGCCCGCATCTGCTGGCGCCGCGGATCAAGGCCAAGGTGCTGGTGGCCGGCGCCATCGAGGACCGCAGCTTCGACGACGCCCAGAAGCAGCGCCTGGACGCCGCCCTGCGCGAGGCCGGCGTCGACGCCGAGGTCTCGATCTGGGAGGGCTGCCGACACGGCTGGGTGCCGTCCGACATGCCGGTGCACAATCCCGAAGGCGCGGAACGCCACTGGCGCGAACTCACCGCCCTGTTCGACGGGGCTCTGAAGTAGCGCCGCCAAGCCATGTGGCGGCCCGGCTTCCTCGCAGGGACCTGAAACCCGACGCGCAAACAAAAAGGCCGCCCGGTGGGGCGGCCTTTTCGAATTCGATCGTGTGGCGTTCAGGCCGCGGCGGTTTCCGCCAGCTTGGCCTTCACCTGCTTCTTGATCTTCAGGGCCCGCGGCGAGAGCTTCTCGTCGCTGGCCTTGACCAGGAAGGTGTCCAGGCCGCCGCGGAAGTCCAGGGTGCGCAGCGCCGCATTGGTGATGCGCAGCTTGAAGGTCTGACCCAGAGCTTCGGACTGCAGGGTGACCGGAGCGAGGTTCGGCAGGAACCGGCGCTTGGTCTTGATGTTCGAGTGGCTCACATTGTGACCGACCATCGGACCGACACCGGTGAGTTCGCAACGACGCGACATGGCTCTGTAACCCAGGCAAGAAAAAGGATCGAGCGAGCCGGGCCCGCGCGGGAGCGGCGATATAGGCGAAGCGAGTCCCATACGTCAAGACGGACCCGCATTTCCCGCCCGATCCTTCGCACAGCCGGGCGCCGAAAACGCCAAGCTGAGCCACAATCCATTTGTGGTTAACGAAGTGACGGATACAATACCTTGTAGGGAACAAATCCCGAATCGGGCGGTGTCGCTGATTCGGTCATGATTCGTTTCGCCCGTGTTCCGCCGGCGATGCCCCCGCGTTAACGCCGCCCACGAACAATCCCGCAAAGCGCCGGCCGGACCCGCTGCGCGCTCTGATTCCCGCGCCGCTCCCCGGCCCTGTCGTCCCGTCGGCAGATTCTTCTTGATAACTGACCGGTCAGTTATTAGTGAAGTCCCATGCTCCCCGCCGGCCAGCCCAAGTTCCGACGCCGCAAGGCCGACCGTCCCGACGAGATCGTCGCCGCCGCCCTGGAACTCTTCTCGGAAAAGGGGTTCGCCGCCGCGCGGCTGGACGAGATCGCCCGGCGAGCCGGCGTGTCGAAGGGGGCGATCTATCTCTACTTCGCCACCAAGGAGGACATCTTCCGCGCCGTGGTCGAACAGGCCGTGGCCCCCAACCTGCAAAGCCTGCAGGCGATGGCGCCGCAGGCCGCCACCTTCGCCGAACTGGCCCGTTTCTTCTCCCGAAACGTCGTGCCCCTCCTCGCCGACAGTCCGATCGGAGGCGTGGTGAAGATGGTGATCGCCGAGGCCCGCAATTTTCCGGAGCTGGCGCGCATCTGGCACGACCGGCTGGTGGTCCCGGCCCTGGGCGCCATCAGCATGGCCATCGCCGCCGGTCAGGCCCGGGGCGAGATCCGGCCCGGCGATCCTCGCCAGTACGCTGTCTCGCTGATCTCGCCGATGCTGCTGGGCGTGATCTGGCGCGAGACCTTCACCCCCATCGGGGCCGCACCCTTCGACCTCCCCGCCCTGGCCGAACAGCATGTCGAGACCCTGTTGCGGGGCATGTGCCTGGAGCCTTCCGCATGAGACAGCGCCTGTTGATCGTCGTCCTGCTGCTGGCCGCGGCCGCCCTGGTGGCGGCCCTGGTGCTGGTCCCCCGGTTCAACCGCCCGAGCCTGCTGTCCGGCTATGTGGAAGGCGAGCCGCTCTATCTGGCCTCGCCCGTCTCCGGCGCGGTGACGGACATCTCGGTGCAGCGCGGCGATCGGGTCGTCGCGGGCCAGCGGCTGTTCGTGATCGACCCCTCCCAGGTCGCCGCCCAGCGCGACCAGGCCCGGGCCGAAGTGGACGCCGCCGCCTCCCAGGCGCGGGACGCCCGCAAGGGCGTTCGTCCGGTTGAGCTCGCCGTCTACGAGGCCAACGTCTCCGCCGCCGAGGCCCGCGCCCGCGACGCCGAGGCCACCCTGCGCCGCGTCCGCGCCCTGGCGAACAAGGGCTACTACGCCCCTGCCCGCCTGGACGACGCCAGGTCGGCCTATGACGCCGCCGCGGCGCAGCTCTCCGCGGCCCGGCGCCAGCGCGACTCCGCCACCCTCGGCGCCCGCGAGGACCAGGTCCGCGCCGCCGACAGCCGCGTCGACCAGGCCCGGGCCGGCCTTAACGCCGCGGACGCCCGCCTCTCCGACATCGCCCCGACGGCCCCCGCCGCGGCGCGGGTCGAGGAGGTGTTCTTCCAGAAGGGGGAATGGGCGGTCGCCAACCAGCCCGTCGTCTCCCTGCTGCCCGACGACCGGACCCGGGTCCGCTTCTTCGTCCCCGAGACCTCCGCATCGGCCTACACGCCCGGCAAGACGGTCCGGTTCGCCTGCGACGGCTGCGCCGCCGGCCTGACGGCGAGGATCGTCTATGTCAGCCCGCGCCCGGAATTCACCCCGCCGGTGATCTACAGCCGCGAGGCCCGCGACCGGCTGGTCTATCTGGTCGAGGCCCGCCCCTCCGCCCGGCTCAATCCCGGCCAGCCGGTGGACGTGACGCCGCTGGGTCCCGTCCGGTGAGCGGCCGCCTGGTCATCGACGTCCATGGGCTGAACAAGAGCTTCGGCGGCCGCAAGGTCGTGGACGACGTCTCCATCCAGGTGGAGGAAGGCCGGATCTGCGGCTTCCTGGGCCCCAACGGCTCCGGCAAGACCACGACGCTGCGCATGCTCTGCGGCCTGCTGACGCCCGATTCCGGGTCGGGAACCTGCCTGGGCCTCGACCTCATCCGCGACGCCAACGCCATCAAGCGCCGCACCGGCTACATGACCCAGAAGTTCTCGCTCTACGAGGACCTGACCATCGCCGAGAACCTGATGTTCGCCGCCCGCGTCCACGAGCTGGACAACCGCCGGGCCCGGGTGGACCGGGCGCTGGACCGGCTGGGCCTCACCGCGCGCCGTGACCAGCTGGCCGGCACGCTGTCCGGCGGCTGGAAGCAGCGGCTGGCCCTGGCCAGCGCCACCCTGCACGAGCCCAGGCTGCTGCTGCTGGACGAACCCACCGCCGGCGTCGACCCCAAGGCGCGGCGCACCTTCTGGGACGAGATCCACGCCCTCTCCCGCGAGGGCCTGACCGTGCTGGTCTCCACCCACTACATGGACGAGGCCGAGCGCTGCCACGAGATCGCCTATATCAGCTACGGCCGGCTGATCGCCCGGGGCACGGCCGAGCAGGTGATCGCCAGGTCCCACCTGGTCACCTTCAACGGCGAGGGCTCAGGCATCGACCGGCTGGCCAATGAGCTGAAGGCGCGGCCGGGCGTCGAGATGGTCGCCCCGTTCGGCGCCTCCCTGCATGTCTCCGGGACCGACC
>DASUIJ010000377.1:0-13200 GCA_036279815.1 Phenylobacterium sp.
CGTTTTTCCCATCGGGGGCGTCGATGGTTTACGATCTTTCCATGGAGCTGATCCACGCGACGGTTCAGCTGGAGCAGCCGCTGGGTGACGGGACCCGGACGGTGGGCACGGGCTTCCTGATCGACGCGCCCGGGCCGGACGGCAAGCCGCGCACGGTGCTGGTCACCGCCAATCACGTTCTGGACAAGATGCCCGGCGCCGACGCCCGGGTCGGCTATCGCATCGAGAACCCGGACGGTTCCTGGAGCTACACCCCCGCGACCCTGAAGATCCGCGACAAGGCCGGCCACGAGCTCTGGACCCGCCATCCGTCGCGCGACGTCGCGGCGATCTCCATCACCGCCCCCCCGGCCTTCGCCAAGGCTGCGATCCCTGAGAACTGGCTCGCCGAGGATTCCACCTTCAACAGGCTGGCCGTGGGCGCCGGCGACGAGATGATGGCGCTGGGGTTCCCGCGCGGCCTGGCGGCCAACCAGGCGGGCTTCCCGATCCTGCGGTCGGGGCGCGTGGCGTCCTTCCCGGTGGCGCCGGCCAAGATCTTCCCGACCTTCCTGCTCGACTTCGCGGTCTTCCCCGGCAATTCCGGGGGGCCGGTGTTCATGTCCGACGCCTCGCGTCGCCGCGCGGGCCTGGTCGACAGCCAGCCCGCCCAGTTCATCGCGGGTCTGCTGACCCAGCAGGTGGAGCTGAACAGCGAACGGCTGGAGATCGGCATCGTCACCCACGCGATGTACATCCGCGAGACGATCGACCGGATGTCCGATCCGGCCGCGCCGGTGACGGTGGCCAGCGTGGAGCCGCCGGTGACCGGCGCCAAGGCGGCCTCGGCCCTGGAGGCCGTGGCGCCGGACTGAAAATTTCTGGAAATTCGTTTGCGCGGCCGGAACTTTCCGCCGGGAGCCGGCGTTTCACGTCTGATCATCAGATGAAAATCAGATGATCGATCGGCCTCTCGGTCCAGCGATGGAAGAAGCCGACCTAGGAAGCCCGACGCGCACCCCTCAAAAGGCAACGCCGGGCTTCCGTTGTGTCTGGACCCCGAAAATCACCGAAATTCGACGCGTCGACCCGCGCCGCGCGCGGCTCACAGCGTCGGCGTGTCGGGCCAGGACGGCGGCTTGGACGGGAAGGGCGAGGCCGGAATCTCGGGCTCGGGATCGGTGGGCATCTCGGGCGGAATCGGCGGTTCGACCGGGTCGGGCTTCAGGGGGTTGGGCATGACGCCGATCCTTGCAAGGGCGCGACTGCGAAGCGCCCGGAACAGTAACCGGCGCGGGCCGCGCCTGTTCCAGGCCGCAGGCCAACGGGGAGCGGGCGAGCCCGCTCCCCGCCCTGGGCTCTACGCGCCGTAGACGACCGAAATCGTCTCGGCGATGCAGGCGGGCTTGGCCTCGCCTTCGATCTCGATGGTGCATTCGTTCTTCAGCTGCATGCCGCCGGCCTTGGGCTCGGCGCCGATCAGCTTCTGGCGCATGCGCACGCGCTTGCCCACGCGCACCATGTTGATGAAGCGCACCTTGTCGGAGCCGTAGTTGATACCGCGGGTCACGCCCTTGATCGGCAGCATGCCGGCGCCCAGGAACGGGATCAGCGACAGGGTCAGGTAGCCGTGGGCGATCGGGCCGCCGATTTCGCGCGTGGCGCGCTCCACGTCGACGTGGATCCACTGATAGTCGCCGGTGGCCTCGGCGAACTTGTTGACCCGGTCCTGGGTGATCTCGACCCAGTCCGAAACGCCGACCTCCTGGCCCACCAGACCGGCCAGGTCCTTGAATTCCACCGGGTTCATCGTTCGCGTCCTCGCATTTGAAACAGATGTTCGAGGGATAGAGCGGTTTCCGGCGCAGTGGAAGCGACTCGGCGCGGCCGCCCCCGATGTTGAGGAAATCTGCTTCGGATTGAGGTCATGTCTTTTGCCGAATTCCGCGTCCAACATCATTCGGTCTGGCGTCGTTTCCCCGAGCCAGTTCCGCCTGATGCCCGTAACCCTGGTCGTGTCGGCCGGTCAGTCCAACGAGGTCGGCTATCGCGTCACCGCCGATCAGCTTCCCGCCTATGTGACCGCCATCAATCCGCACGTCTTCAGGTTCGACCCGGCGACCGGCGGGAAAGTGGTGCTGCGGGCGGGCGTCAACACCGGCACGGATCGCCAGCCCGGCGCGGTCGGCCCGGAGGTCGCCTTCGCCTACGGCTGGTCGTTGGCCCATCCCGGGGAAGACCTGGTCTTCGTGAAGATCGCCAAGGGCTCGACCGGCCTGGCCGCCGATCCCCGAGAGCTGGACTGGTCGCCGCGGTCCCGGGGGGAGCTGTTCGATCAGGCCACCGCCGCGGTCCGCCAGGCCAAGGCGGCGCTGGGGGTCAGGGTGTCGGGCATTCTCTGGATGCAGGGCGAGCAGGACGCGACGGTCGCGGCCAAGGCGGCGGACTACCGTGAGAATTTGAGCGCCATGTTCCGACAGATGCGGCTCGATTGGGGAGACTCCGGGACGCCGATCGTCTTCGGACGGATCTCCGACAAGTCCCGGCTGGCCTATGGCGCGATTGTCCGAGCCGCCCAGGACGAGGTCGGCAGGTCCGACGAGCGGGCCATAGAGGTCGCGACCGACAGCTTCGCCATGCAGGCCGACAGGCTGCATTATTCGGGAGCGGGCCAGCTGTCCCTTGGACTGGCGTTCCACGAGGCCTGGCGACAGGCGCCGCAGAGCCTTGCCGGAATGACGCCCTGACGCGGCGATCCGGCCCCCGCATTTGCGGATATCCCCGGGTGGCCTTAGGAAGCCGCTTCGGAGGTCTGTATGCAGCGAGCCCTAAGCGTCACCCGGGTCACCGGGAACCGTCTCACCTTCCCCGACTGGTATCAGGCCGTCGTCCGCGAAGCCGACATGGCCGAGGTCTCGCCGACCCGCGGCGCGATGATCATGAAGCCGTGGGGCTACGGGGTCTGGGAGCGCATCCAACAGACCATGGACCGGCGCATCAAGGCGATGGGCGTCGACAACTGCTACTTCCCGCTGTTCATCCCGCTGTCCTTCTTCGCCAAGGAAGCCGAGCACGTGGAAGGCTTCGCCAAGGAAATGGCCGTGGTCACGCACCACCGGCTCAAGCTCATCGACGGCAAGCTGCAGCCCGATCCCGACGCAAAGCTCGAGGAGCCGCTGATCGTGCGGCCGACCTCGGAGACGATCATCGGCGACGCCTTCTCGCGCTGGATCAAGAGCCACCGCGACCTGCCGCTCAAGATCAACCAGTGGGCCAATGTGGTCCGCTGGGAGATGCGCACCCGTCTGTTTCTGCGCACCTCGGAGTTCCTCTGGCAGGAAGGTCACACCGCCCACGCCAGCCGCGAGGACGCCCTGGCCTCCACCCTCGAGGCGCTGGAAATGTATCGGGAGTTCTCCGAGACCGTCCTGGCCGTGCCGGTGATCGCCGGCGAGAAGCCCGAGAACGAGCGGTTCCCCGGGGCTGACGCGACCTATTCCATCGAAGCGATGATGCAGGACGGCAAGGCCTTGCAGGCCGGCACGTCGCACTATCTGGGGACCAGCTTCGCACGCGCCCAGAACATCCGCTTCCAGAGCGACGCCGGCGAACTGGAATATTGCCACACCTCGAGCTGGGGCACCTCGACCCGGATGATCGGCGGGGTGATCATGACGCACGGCGACGACGACGGCCTGCGCCTGCCGCCGGCCATCGCCCCGCGCCAGATCGTCGTGGCGCCCATGCTGCGCGACAAGCCTGAGGACGCCGAGGTGCTGGCCTTCGGGGAGGCCCTGGTCAAGGCGCTGAACGACACCTTCGCCCTTGGCGAGCCGATCCGAGCCCTGCTCGACACCAAGCCGATCCGCTCCGCCGACAAGCGCTGGAACTGGGTGCGCCGGGGCGCGCCGATCATCGTCGAGCTGGGGCCGCGCGACGTGGCCTCGGGGCAGATCAGCTTCATGCGCCGCGACGACCTTCGCGACGGCGACAAGGTGAAGAGCCAGGCCCTGTCGCGCGACGAGTTCATCGCCCAGGCGCCCGCCATCCTGGCCTCGATCCAGCAGAACCTGTTCGACCAGGCCAAGCGGATGCTGGACGAGAACATCCGTCGCGACATCACCACCTTCGAGGGCCTGGCCGAATATTTCGGCGCGGCGGCCGAGGACGACGAAGATACGCTGGCCTTCAAGGGCTGGGTCCGCGCGGCCTGGTCGCGGCCGACCGGCGAGGACCTGGAAGCGGTGGTGCAGCGGCTAAAGGCCCAGAAGCTGACCATCCGCAACGCGCCGATGGACCAGCCGTCCAGCTTCGCCCCCTGCATCTTCACCGGCGCGCCCGGCGTCGAGGAAATCCTGATCGGTCGGGCCTACTGACCGGCGGTCCTCGATCCGTGGCCAAGGCGCCGGCTCAGGTCGGGTCCGTCGTTCCCATGGCGATCATCCGGATGGCGTTCAGGCTGGGCAGGAAGAAGTAGTCGCCGCCGCGGGTGGTGACGAATTCCGGCAGGCCGGCGGCGACGAACGGGCTGTCGCTGGCGGGGCCGGCGGGGATCACGTGCTTGTCCGACTGGGCCCGGTTGCCGATCAGGGGGCAGGTGTCGTTGCCGGCGTCGAAGTCCAGGCCATAGTTCATCCACTGCTGCTGGATGAACTCGAACTGCCGGAACAGGCTGGCGCAGAGCACCATGAACACCACGCCGCGCTCGCCGCCGGCGTCCTGGTAGGGCAGGCCGCGCCGCAGGATTCTCCGGCGGTTGGTGAGCGTGCTGGAGCCCTTCGTGGGGCTGATCTCCGGGTCGAGCATGTCCCGCGGATTGGCCCTGCGGATGTGCGCGCCCAACGGACATTTCGCCCCGTCGATGTCGTCGCCATAGCGGAAGCTGCTCAGCAGCCTGGCGTATTCGGCCAGCCGCTGCTGCTCCTTGCTGTCGCGGGGCTTGCGCAGCGAGATCTCGATGCAGTCGGCGAACTCCGCGACCAGCCGCCGGTCGTCGGCGTAGGTGGGCGCGGCCAGCAGCGGGATGCCCGAACTCCAGCGGCCGACGATCTTGGCGCGAACCGTCTCCTCGGCTTCCTCGATGTCCGAGGTCCCGTTGACCTGCATCCACAGCTTCGCCTGGCGGGCGATGTCGGCGTCGAAGCCTTCCACATCCTGCCGGAGCTTGCGCCAGGCCATGAAGGTCCCGTTGCGCACAAAGCTCTGCGGCTCGGTGGCGACCGGGAATTCCTGGCCTTCGTCCACATGGCCCAGGATGAACTCGCCGGTCTCCAGGGCGGACCAGCTGGTGGTTTCGTCATAGGGGCCTTCGGCGATCTTGCCGCCGCCCTTGGCGGCCAGGGCCTCGGCGTCCGGGCCGAACTGGCCGCGGAAGACCGGGTCGCTGATCCCGTCGGTGAAGCCGAAGTGCTCCTTGGGGACCGGTCGTTTCGAGCCGTCCGGCTGCGGCGCCATGATGGCGGTGGAATCCTGCCAGAGGGCCGACCCGTCGCAGCCGTGGCCGCCGAGCAGGGTGACGGCGCCCGATTTCTTGGCGAGGCCCTGCAGCCATCCGGTCCATTCCTCCAGGACCGGCAGCGGGCTCCCGTCAGGATTGGCGCCGACGTTCAGGGAGACCCAGACATGCACCTGGCCCTGCCGGGCCTCCGGTCCGTAGCGCCAGACCGGATCCCAGCGGTCCGGGGCGCTGGCGCCCACGTCGCCCAGGATGTCGGCGCGGCAGCCCATGCCGTCGATGAACTCGTCGGGCAGAAGGCGCAGGGTCCGGGTGGGAAGGTCCAGGGCGTGCAGGCCCAGGAAGGTGAAGCCGATATTCAGGGTGATGGGCGGCTTGCGCAGCAGGGTGACGCCGTCCGGTCCCTCGTATTTCTCCCAGGGCTCGGCGGTGGTGACCCGGGGCCGGACGCCCTGAACGAACCGGCGGCCGGCGGCGGCCGCGGCGATGTTGAAGAACAGGTGGCGGCTGTGCGGGAAGCCGAACCGGCCGTAGGGGCGATGGATATTGCCCTGGATGTCCGCCAGATCGAGCTGGATCATCGGGTCCACTCCACGGCCGGCGAGGCGACCTCTCCAGGGGGTTGGGCCGGCGTCGCGGCGGCGGGCTGGACGGCCTTGAGAAACGCGCCGAAGCGCGAATGGAGCTCGTTGTCGGCCAGGCCCTGGGCCTCGATGGCGAAGCGGGTGAACTGCTGCTGGACGAACAGCGACTTCAACACCGAAGGCAGGTCGGAGCCCGGCGCCGTTCCAAAGGGCTTGGACCCCTCGCGGACCACCCAGCGATAGAGGCCCCATACGAACAGCAGGGCCACCCCGACGAGCAGCGGCGCGACGAGGACGCCCCAGGCGGTTGCGCTCGCGGCCATGCGGGCCAGGCCGTCGTGCGCGCCAAGGGCGGTCAGCAGGCCGTTGAGGATCGCGGCCAGGACCCACAGGACCACCGCGCCGCCCGCCACCACGGCCGCAGCCACCAGGGGCCTGGTCGGCAGCGCCGTGTCGCCGACCTTCAGCCCGTCGGGCCAGTAGTCGTTGAAGGGCATGGTGGTCTCGACCTGGCAGCGACGGATGTAGGCGTTGAAGGTCTCGGCGCTGTCGACGCCCTCGAAGCCGACGCAGTGGCCGAAGACCTCGACCAGGTCCTTGTTCATCGTCGCCCAGAGCTGGTCGGTGTACGACCGCAAGGTCGCCTCGGCGTCGCCGGCCTGGTCCAGGTCGGCGGCGAACAACAGGTAGGGGTTGGTCAGCCGGTCCACCGGCTGGGGCGTCAGGGGGTTGGTCTTGCGGACGACGGCCAGCAGGGTGTCGCCGGAGACCCTGCCGTTGAAGGCCGGTCCGTCGATGATCACGAAGCGCGCCAGGTGGTTCTGCAGGTTTCGCGAGAAGGGCGAGGCCCAGGCGTCCTTTGGCGAGGACTCGGTCTGGCGCCCGGTGGCCAGCAGGGCCAGCTTCTGGGCGAGGCCGCCCCGGTGCGACCGGGAGCGTCCGGGGATCTTGTCGATGACGGCGTCGGTGCGGATCGGGGCCAGGACCGTCAGGAAATAGTGGCCGCCATCAAGATTGGGCATGGGCGTCCTCCCGGCCGGCGGCGAGGTGATCGATGTAGGCGCGCCGCGCCAGATCGGCCTTCCTCGTCGACACCGACGCCACCGGCGCGAAGCCGGGCGAGGCCAGGGAATTGGCGAGCCGGGCGAAAGCGGCGCGATAGGCCCTGGCGAACGTGGGCGGGTCGGATTTCGCATGAAGCTCGGCCAGGGCGATCATCTCGCGCCGGACCCTGAGCGCGGCCTTGATGTCGCGCTGCGCCGCGCCGGGGGTGGCGTTGTAATAGTAGCCGGTCGCGATCTGATTGGCGCCGATATAGTCCTTGAAGGTCGAGATTGGGATCGAGTGCGGGTACCTGGTGCTGGCGTACCAGAACAGGTCCAGGCCGCTGGGGATGCCGTCGGCGAAGGCGTCGATGTACTGGTCCCAGGTGCCGTTGAAATTCGACAGGAACAGCATGTAGTCGTTGGCCAGGGTCTGCTTGCCCTGGCCCAGGTCGGGCCACTGGTCGCGCCGGATGATCACCCAGCGCGCGAAGTGGATCAGCTTCAGGCCCAGCAGGCCGCTCAGCCTCGAAGGCGTGGCGCGGGCCGCCAGGAAGATGGTCTTCTGAACCCACGTGAGCCACGGCCTCATCGGCGTGAGCACGTTCATGGCGTAGGCTTTACCGGCGATGTTCGACATTCAGGCGCCCCACACTCTATAGGCGAGTGTGCCCCGGTATTCGCGGGCCCGCAAGGCGAGCGGCGGGTCCGGCGCCGCGCAAAGACGTGATCGCCCGTCGCCGTCGGACGACGAATCCGGCGGTCGGTTGAGCGCAGGTTTCCGAATGGTCGTCCGGGCGGACGGCTAGACGATCTTCGAGCCTTCCTTGCCCCAGTAAGCGTCGCGGATCAGGCGCTTGTAGAGCTTGCCGGTGGGATGGCGGGGCAGTTCCTGCATGAAGTCGAGGATGCGCGGCGACTTCACGTGGGAGAGGTTGGCGCGGCAGAAGGCCATCAGCTCGTCCTTCAGGGCGTCGCCGGCCTCGGCCCAGTCCATGGGCTGGATCACCGCGGCGACCTGTTCCCCCATCTCCTCGTGCGGGGCGCCGACCACGGCGGCGTCGGCCACCTTGGGATGGGTGATCAGCAGGTTCTCGAGCTCCTGCGGATAGATGTTCACCCCGCCCGAGATGATCATGAAGCTCTTGCGGTCGGTGAGGTAGAGGAAGCCTTCCTCATCGAGCCAGCCCACGTCGCCGAGGGTGGTCCAGCCGTACTTGTTGGTGTTCTCGGCGATCTTTTCCGGGGCGTTGTGATAGACCAGCGGGGCGCCGTTGGCGAAGTAGACGGTGCCCTCGGTGCGGGGCGGGAGGGCCTCGCCGTCCTCGCCCACGATCTTGACCTCGGCGGTGATCGCCCGCCCGACCGTGCCCTTGTGGGTCAGCCAGTCCTCAGGACCGACATAGCAGAAGCCGTTGCCCTCGGAGCCCGCGTAGTACTCGTGGATCACCGGGCCCCACCATTCCATCATCTGCTCCTTGACCGGGACGGGGCAGGGGGCGGCGGCGTGGACGGCCGAGCGCAGGGACGAGATGTCGTACCTGGCGCGGACCTCCGGCGGCAGCTTCAGCATGCGCACGAAGTGGGTGGGCACGAACTGGCCGACATCGACCTTGTACTTCTCGATCAGGCCCAGCATGGTCTCGGGGTCGAACTTCTCCATCACGATGACGGTGCCGCCCAGCTGCTGCACGGCCATGCACCAGCGCAGGGGGGCGGCGTGATAGAGCGGGGCCGGCGAGATGTAGACGCTGTCGGTCTTGAAGCCGAACAGGGCCTGGGCGAGGTTCGCCACGCCGCTGGGCTCGTCGATCGGGCCGCCGGTCAGCGGCCGCTTGATGCCCTTGGGCCGGCCGGTGGTGCCCGACGAATAGAGCATGTCGGAGCCGGCGGACTCGTCGGCGATGGGCGTGGCGGGCATGGCGTCGCGGGCCGCCTCGTAGCTCGCGTAGGGCGGACGGGCCTCGCCCACCATGAAGAGCTTCACGTCGGGCAGGAGCGGGGGCAGTTCGTCGATCACCGGACCGACGCCGGCCGAGGTGATCAGCACCTTCGCCTCGCAATCGGTCATGATGTACTCGACCTCGCCGGAGGTGAGCTTGGACGAGATGCAGGTGAAATAGAGGCCGGCGCGCTGGGCTGCCCAGGCGATCTCGAAATAGCGCGGATGGTTGTCCAGCAGCAGGGCGATGACGTCGCCGGTTTTCAGGCCCAGGGACCGGAAGAGCTGGGCGCCCTGGTTCGAACGGTCGTTGAGTTCGCGATAGGTCACGGTCTCGCCGGTTCCCGCCATGACGTAGGCGGCGCGGTCGGGATGGGTCTGAGCGTGAGTGGCCGGATGCATGACGTTCCTGGAGTTCCTGACTGAAGATCGAGGCCTGGGCGGGAGGCGCGCGCCTCGTCCCAAACTTATCGCTGTTCACCCATATGCGGTGCTTGACGGACCGTCCGTCAAGTGCGGCGCATTGCTGCAAAATCAACGGGAGACACGCCAGATGGCCACGCCGACATTCGAAACGATCAAGCTCGAGGTCGAGGACGGCGTCGCCGTCCTGACGCTCAACCGGCCCGACAAGCTGAACGCCTTCAACACCCAGATGATGCTGGACATGATCGCGGCGTTCGACTTCACGGACGCCACGGACGAGGTGAAGGTGGTGATCGTCACCGGGGCCGGACGGGGCTTCTGCGCCGGGGCCGACCTGTCGGCCGGCGCCCAGACCTTCGACTATTCGGCGCGCGGCGGGGCGGATCAGGCGGCGCGGACCCGCGAGGGCGTCCAGCGCGACGGCGGCGGCCTGCTGACCCTGCGTATCTACGACAGCCTGAAGCCGGTGATCGCGGCGGTGAACGGTCCCGCCGTGGGCGTGGGCGTGACCATGCAGCTGGCCATGGATATCCGCATGGCCTCGACGGAGGCCCGGTTCGGCCTGGTGTTCGCGCGGCGCGGCCTGAACCCGGAGGCGGCTTCCTCGTGGTTCCTGCCCAAGCTGGTGGGCGTCCAGACGGCGCTGGAGTGGTGCTACACCGGCCGCGTGTTCCCGGCCCAGGAAGCCCTCGACAAGGGCCTGGTGCGCTCGCTGCACGCGCCCGAGGACCTGTTGCCCGCCGCCAAGGCGCTGGCGCGGGAGATCGCCGACAACACCGCCCCGGTCTCCATCGCCCTGACCCGCCAGCTGATCTGGCGCAACGCCGGGGCTGCGCACCCGATGGACGCCCACATGGCCGACAGCCGCGGCATCCAGATCCGCGGCAAGATGGGCGACGCCAAGGAGGGCGTGGTCTCGTTCCTGGAGAAGCGTCCGGCCAAATATCCTGACAAGGTGTCGACCGACCTGCCCGACATCTGGGACCACTGGACCGCGCCGACCTTCCGGTGAGCCGGCGCGCCTCTCCCCTCACGGGGGGAGAGGCGTCAGGTTGATAAGGTTCGTTAACGGCGTTGTGGTGGACTCCTGTCCGAATCCGCCATGAGCCAGCCACCGACCGCCTCGAACTACGTCCCGGCCCAGCCCCCAGCCTTCAAGGCGCGGACCGCCCTGATGCGCCGGCTGGCCGATGTGGTGTGCCTGCCGTCCTCGCGGGTCAACGCCTTCGAGCGCGCCATGACGGCCGATCTGCTGGTCGACATGCTGCGCGAGGGCGAGCCCGCCGACCGGATCCGGGTGGCCAATCGTCTCGCCGCCCTGACCGAGATTCCCGCGAGCCTGGTGCGGCTTCTGCTTCGTGACCAGGTCGAGGTGGCCGAGGCGCTGCTGGTGAATTGCGCGTCGCTGACCGATTCCGACCTGCTCGACTGCGCGCGGATGACCGATCTGGAGCACCGCCGGCTGATCGCCATGCGCCGGGGCGTGAGCGAGGTGGTCTGCGAGGAGCTGATCGGGTTCGACGAGATCCTGGTGATCGAGTGCCTGCTGCGAAACGACAGCGCGCGGTTCTCCAATTCGGCCATCGAGGCGGTGGTGGCGGCCACCCGCGGGGATGAACGGCTGGCGCCGGCCCTCTTGCGTCGTCCCGAATTGCGGCCCGCCCACGCCTATGTGCTGTTCTGGTGGGCGGACGCCGACGCGCGGCGCACCATCCTGCAAAGGTTCGCCGTGTCCCGCGAGGTTCTGCAGGAGGCGGCGGGCGACGTGTTCCCGCTGGCGGCCGCGGAGGACTGGCAGGACCCGCTGGCCCGCAAGGCCCTCCAGTTCATCGAGCGCCGGCAGCGCAATCGCGCGGCCATCGACAGGAGCCCCTTCGAAAGCCTGGAGGCGGCGGTCGCCGCGGCGCAGGATGATATGAGCCGGGAGGTCGCCGAGGAGATCGCCTATCTCTCCGGCCTGAAGCCGATGACCGGGGCGAAGATCTTCACCGACCCCGGCGGCGAACCGCTGGCGATCCTGTGCAAGGCCACGGGCCTGCCGCGCCAGGCGATCCGCGCCCTGTGGCGCGGTTTGCGGAGGCCGGAAACCGGCCCGGACGGGATGATAAATCCTGCATTGGAGAGAGTTTTCACCACCTATGATATACTTGCCGTCGATCGCGCCCAGACGGTATTGAGATATTGGAACTGGTCACTGTCTTCGGCCCTGACACCAGCGCTGCTCAGGGCGATCCGAGACGGCGACGACTTGGATATGGATGAATACTCCGTCCCTCAACGGGCGGCGATGCTGGCGTTGTCCAAGGAATTCGGCCGCTAGGCGAGTCCGGGTCGGCTTCCGACGTCGCATCTAGCTGGATCGGCTGAATCAACTCTTCCGAGCGTGCATACGCGCAGTATGCGGCTATGATTCCAGGTTAACCGCTGCTGTTTCGCGGAAAATAGACCCTGCGACTTTTTGTCATGGGTTGTGTAATCGCGACCCACTTATTGCACTGCACACATAGTCGGACCGGCCGAAAAACATATTTATCTATACAGAGAACGCGTTCCGCGACGATGAGTCCTGCTTTCCTTGCTTGTGCTCTCACGGCTACCCATATATTGAGCCGTCAACTGATTTCATGAATCAGTCATCCCCCAATTTGGTGCATTGCACCCACGGAACGAGTGTTATGGACGAGAAATCGGAAGTCATCGAGATGACCGCGGACATCGTGTCCGCCTATGTGGGCAACAATTCGGTCGCTGCGGCCGATCTGCCGAGTCTGATTCAAAGCGTCCACCGGGCGCTGGCCGGCATCTCGACGGGCGCCGAAACTCCTGAAGCCACGCCGAAAGAACCGGCCGTGCCCGTTCGCCGCTCCATCACGCCGGACCATCTGGTTTGCTTGGAGGACGGCCGCAAGTTCAAGTCCCTCAAGCGGCACCTGCGCACCAAGTACAATATGAGCCCCGAGGAATACCGCGCGAAGTGGAGCCTCCCGAAGGACTATCCCATGGTCGCCCCGAACTACGCCAAGGCGCGCTCGGACCTGGCCAAGCAGATGGGCCTGGGCCAAGGCGGCCGTCAGGCCCCGCGCAAGCGCGGCGCGAAGTAGACCTCGTCCGATCCGAGTTCGTGTGGAACGCCCGCCGAAAGGCGGGCGTTTTGCGTTCGGGATCGGTTCATCCCGGGAAATGTCGTCACACCAGTGCATTTCCCCTTGCCGCCGATTCGCGCATCAGGCGATAAGTGATTCGTTGTGATTCCAAGGGGTTGTTAAGGAATCTGAATATGGCGGCGCAGATCGGGGCTTCTGCGGCGGCAGCGAGGGCGCATGAGGAGCTTTACGCCTACTGGGCGGGGCTCCGGCATGGTCCAAAGCTGCCAGGCCGATGCGATATCCGGCCAGAGGACTTCAAGCGTCTTCTGCCGACGGTGAGCCTTATCGACGTGCGCCGCGACCCCCTGGACTTCCGCCTTCGCCTGGCCGGCACCGGTCTCTACGGCGTCTACGGCCGCGAGATCACCGGCCGCATGCTGGGCGACGTCTACAACACCGCCGCCTCCGAGTACTGGCGCAAGGAGCTGGACAAGGTGGTCGATGACCGCCGTCCGGGCGTCGGAGTCCACAGCCTGGCCTGGCGCGGCGCGCCGCACATGTCGATCCTGTGGCTGCGCCTGCCGCTGGCCAGCAACGGCAAGGACGTCGACATGATCCTCGGCTACGACGCCGTGGTCGGCGCCCAGGCCGAAAACGTCTCGGGCATCCGCGCGGCCTGATCGCC
>DASUIJ010000378.1:0-2325 GCA_036279815.1 Phenylobacterium sp.
TCGGTGGAGGAGATCGCGCAGCGCAGGCCCTCGGCGCCGCCGCTGGCGTCGACCGTGATCGGGAAGCCGGTTTCCATCCGGCGCGGCGCGGGTCCTTCCACCACCTTGGCGCCGTAGCGCTCGGCGCGTTCCAGCCGGTCGCGATCGCTGTCGACATAGACGACCTCGCGCGCGCCGCCGGCGACGGCGAAGGCGGCGGCGTAAAGCCCCACCGAGCCGCAGCCGCCCATGACCAGCACGTCGGCCCCCGGCGCATCCGCCAGGTGCGGGACCGTGTACTCGTAGCCGAAGGGCAGGTTGTCGCTTGCGCTGGCGCAAACCGCCGGGTCGAGCCCGGGCGGCAGGGGGACCAGGACGCTGGACGCGTGCGGAATCCTCACAAGGTCGGAAAAGAAGCTGCCGTACTCGCCCCCTCCGACGTCGAGGCCGTACATGGCGCCCGGCGGATAGGTCCGGCAGGTGTTCATTCGCCGCGACCGGCAGCGGTCGCAGCCGCCGCAGGACAGGTGCCAGGGCAGCACCACCACCTGGCCCAGGTGCAGGCCATGGGCGCCTTCGCCCAGGGCGACGATCTCGCCGATTCCCTCATGGCCCAGCGCGATCGGGCCCTGGAAGGGCGTGGTCCCGCGCAGGATCATGACATCGAGATCGCAGGTGGTGGAGGCGATCGGGCGCACGATGGCGTCGCCCGGCGCCAGCAGGACCGGCGTCTCCGCGTCCCGCCATTCGAGCTTTCCGGGTTCCAGGAACCAGAGTCGTTTCATAGGTCGAGGTTTCCGCTTGAAGCGCCGGAGAGCGGTGGTGACCTCCGGCATGGGCCTGCTGCGTAATATGGTGATCGCCATATATCGGATTACTAGACCGATCGCCATATAAAAATTAGATTGCCCGCATGCCCAGGAAGACCGACGCCCGCAGGAACGCCCTCATCGCCGCCGAGCGGCTGTTCCGTGAGAAGGGTTACGCCGCGACCGGGCTGACCGAGATCCTGGCGGCCAGCGGCTCTCCGAAAGGCTCGTTCTATTTCCACTTCCCGGAGGGCAAGGCGCAACTCGCCGACGAGGTGTTGCAGCGCTACGGCGCCCGAATCGAGGCCTGGCTGAAGGCGCTGGCGGACCGAGTCCGCGAACCGCGCTTGTTCACGATCGCCCTTTGCGACGCCCTGGCGGACGAGATGGCGGCGGCCGGCTGGCGGCTGGGCTGCGCGGCGCAGAACATCGCCAACGAGGCCGCGCCCCAGGAGGATGCGCTGGCGATGCGGGCGCACCAGGTGTTCGAGTCGTGGCTGGCGGTGCTGGAGCAGGCGCTGGGCGAGGGCCTTTCACCCCCCGAGGCGCGCCGCCGCGCGGTGCTGCTGCTGTCGGGGCTGCAAGGCGCCCGCGGGCTCGCACGGGCGTCAGGATCGCGGGAGGCATTCGAGGCGCTGAAGGGCGGGGCGGAAGAGCCCGACCGCTTCAGGCCTGATCCCGCCCACTCGACCTCGGGACCGAGCGCCTAGGCCGCGTCGAGCGCCCGGCTGACGTCCCGCACCAGGTCGCCGACGCCTTCGAGGCCGACGCTCATGCGCACCCAGCCTTCGGTGAGGCCGATCTCCAGTCGCTCGGCCTCGGGCATGGAGCGGTGGGTGGTGGTGCACGGGTGCGTGGCCATGGACTTGGCGTCGCCGAGATTGTTCGAGATGTCGATGATGGCCAGGGTGTCGAGGAACCGCCAGGCGGCCTCGCGGGAGCCCAGGTCGAAGGCCACCACATTGCCGGGGCCGGTCATCTGGTTGGCGATGATCGCCGCCTGGGGATGGTCCGGCCGGCCGGGGAAGATCACCCGCCTGGTCTTGGCGTGTTCGCCGATGGCGGTGGCGACCTTGGCGGCGTTCTGCGACTGGCGGGTGACGCGCAGCTCCAGGGTCTCGAGGCCCTTCAGCAGCACCCAGGAATTGAACGGCGACAGGGCCGGGCCGGTGTGGCGCAGGATGTCCTTGTAGGACTCGGTCATCAGCTGCTCGCCGCCGAGGATCGCGCCGCCCAGCACCCGGCCCTGGCCGTCGATGTGCTTGGTGGCCGAATAGACGACGATGTCGGCGCCGAGCGCCAGGGGCTTCTGGAAGATCGGGGTGGCGAAGACGTTGTCCACCACCAGCCTGGCGCCGGCCGCGTGGGCGATGTCGGCCACGGCGCCGATGGCGGTCACCTCCAGCAGCGGGTTGGCCGGGGTTTCCACCAGGAAGGCCTTGGTGTTGGGGCGGACCGCATTCTTCCAGGCTTCCAGGTCGGTGGCGTCCACATAGGTCACCTCGACGCCGAAGCGCGGCATCCACTCCGACAGGAT
>DASUIJ010000379.1:0-14645 GCA_036279815.1 Phenylobacterium sp.
GCGGCCGTGGCGGCGTCGGACCCGGAACTGTTAGGCATGCGCCGAAGCCAGGAGGAGGCCGTGGCCAAGCTCGTCGCCCTGCCGGGGATCGGGGAGTGGACCGCCCAGTACATCGCGATGCGGGCGCTTCGCGAGCCCGACGCCTTCCCGCACGCCGACATCGGCCTGATGCGGGCGCTGGAGGACGCCGAGGGCAAGCGGCCGACGCCGCTGGAGCTGCTGGCCCGCGCCGAGCGCTGGCGGCCCTGGCGCGCCTACGCCGCCTCGCACCTGTGGGCGCACGACGCCGCCACCGATCCGAAGATCACCAAGGACGCCAAGCATGCCCGCGCCGCCGCCTGAAGCCTCCAAGCCGCGGAGGCTGGTGCTCGACCGCATTCCGACGCCGATCGGGGAGGCGCTGGTGGTCGTCGACGAGACCGGCGCGCTGCGCGCCTTCGATTTCGCCGACTTCGAGCCTCGCATGCGGACCCTGATGCGTCGCCACTACGGCGCCATGGAACTGGAGCCCGGAGATTGCCCGGCCCAGGTGCGCGAGGCGGTGGATCGCTATTTCGCCGGAGAGGTCGACGCCCTGGCCGAGCTGGATTTCAAGACCAACGGCACTCTGTTCCAGCGGAGGGTCTGGGCCGCGCTGCGCACGATCCCGGCCGGCGAGACCCTGAGCTACAAGGGACTGGCGCAGCGGATCGGTTCGCCGGCGGCGGTGCGGGCGGTCGGCATGGCCAACGGGGCCAACCCGGTCGCCCTCGTGGCGCCCTGCCACAGGGTGATCGGCGCGGACGGCAGCCTGACCGGCTACGGCGGAGGCCTGCCCCGCAAGGCCTGGCTGCTGGCCCACGAGGGCGTTCCGGCCGGCGCGTGGGCGGCCTGAGGGCCTTCATCGGCAGTTCATCTCGGCGGGATCAATCCTGGCCCCAAGGCGAAGCTCGTTGGGAGGATCGCGTGGAGGCGAAGATGGCCGGATCGGCGCGGATGTTGATGGCGGGTCTCGCGGCCCTGACGGTTGGAACCGCCGCCCAGGCCCAGGGATGGCGCGGAGGCGGCGGCTCGCCGCCGGCGCCGCGCGCGGTGCTCTACGAACTGCCGGGATTTCAGGGCCGCCAGATCAGCGTGACCGCGTTCGGCGACAACCTCGCCCGGTCGAACTTCAACGACATCGCCCAGAGCGCGCGGTTCGAGGGCCGCTGGCGGGTCTGCGAGGACGCCGGTTTCCGAGGCCGTTGCCTGGATCTGGAGGGCGAGGTGCCCGATCTCGCCCAGGCCGGCATGAACCTGAAGATCTCATCGCTACAAGGCTACCTGGAGGACGCCTGGAGCTCGGGCGGCGGCTGGCGGGGCGGATGGAGCGGCCGGGAGGGCGCCAGGCCCTTCGAGGGGGCGCGGAACGTGCTGTTCCCCTATCCGACGGTGGCGGGCTTCGATATCGCCGCGGGAGGCGGGGCGGCCAACGCGTTCTGCCGCTCGATGGGCCTGGGATCGTCGGCCTATCACGACAGCGGCGAACGGGCGCCGCGGGCGCTCGACGAGGCCGGCCGCTATGTGGGCGACACCGGCGTCCTGCGGGATGTGCTCTGCCGCAAATACTGATCGCCGCGCAGGATGTCCGTCGCGCCACATGACCGAAAATTCATGTTATGCGACGTCGCGTAATGGCGGCGCTTCATCTATACGGCAGGCTGCGGATTCGTATCGGAGTCGGGAGAGTTCCGGTGCAGACCTTGACTGAAATCGTGGCGGCGGTGGTGGTGCATTCCTCAGCCGCAGCCTACTCGCACTTCGGGGTGACCCTCGACGCCCACCAGCCTGCGCCGCCGGCGCCGGCGGAGCGTACGGTTGCGCGCACGGCCGCGCCGAAGAAGGCGGTCAAGGTTACGGCTCCAGCCGACAAGACGGCCGACTGCCCTCAGGTTCGAGCTCACCTGCTGAAGGCCTGACCCGATTTTCCGCCGGCATGCGGGCGCGACAATCCGCCTCCCATCCGCATGAATCGCCCCCATGACGCTTTTCGAGCGGTTGTTTCGCCGCTAAGTCTTTCGCCTGGGGCGCGAAATCGTGGCGGGCGAGGCTATGCCTGCCGGGGTCGGGGGCGTGGGGGCTTGAGCTAGGCCGCGTATGAAAATCAAGAAGCGGCATTCGCCGGTGGATTTCGAGCACTTGGCCGAAGGCGACGTCGCGCCCATGATCGTGGCGTTCAAGCGCGACGCTGCGACCGACAGCGAACTCGTCGCGCCGGAGGCGCTAATGTCCGGGCCCCGTTTCGAGAGTGCGTTCGATTTGAATGATGCGCCGCCCCTGACGCCGACTCCGCCGTCGGCGGAACTCGCGGCCCACCATCCCGCCATGCCCGCCATGCGACGCGAGTCCGGAACCCTGTCCGGCGCCTCGGCCGAGGCGCCGTCCGCCTGGCCGATCTATCTCGCCGCCCTGTTCGTCTCGGTCACCTGGTCCTGCGCGCCCATCGCCTTCGCCTACGGATACCGGCAGGCGAAGTCCCCCTTCGACTTCGATCCCTTCGTGATCTCGGTGCTGGGCGCCATGGCGATCGGACCGGCGGCGCTGGTCTGGATCGCCGCCTACATGATCCAGCAGGGGCGCAAGCTGGGGGCCGAGGCCCGCCGCGCCAAGCAGCTCAACGAGGAGATGCTGGCTCCGGCCATCGCAGCCGGCGTCCAGGCCACCGACGTCGTCCAGCATGTGCGCGAGGAGATCGCCCGCGCCGGACAGGCCGCCGAGGAGGCTCGCGAAACCCTGCTGGCCCTGCGCCAGGTGCTGGCCGAGGAGAGCGAGCAGCTGATCCAGGCCGCGGCCCATTCCGCCCGCACCGCCGCCGGCCTGACCGAGACGCTCGGCCGCGAGCGCACGGAAATGACGGGACTCGCCCAGACCCTCGACGCCCAGGCCACCAGCGTGGCGGACGTCATCAGCCAGCAGGCCCGGATGGTCGCGGAAGCTTCCGACCTGGCGGAGACCCAGCTGCGGGAGGCCGAAGCGTCGCTGGCGGCCCGCGCCGCCGATCTGGCCGCCGCGGCGGGGGAGGCGAGCGACGCCGCCCGCACCGCCGGCGAAGACCTGACGCGCCACATCGCCCGACTGGAGACCGCAGGGCTGGGCGTCGCCGACCAGATCTCCGTCGTGGAGCGCGGCCTGACCGAGCAGCGCGCCGGCCTGGTGACGGTGGCGCACGCCCTGCGCACCGACCAGGAAGGCTTCTCGGCCCAGGCCGAGACCCACGCCGCCCAGCTCGCCGAATTCATCACCCAGGCGCGGCTCTCGACCGTCGAGATGGGCGACCGGGCGGTCAAGGGCGGCGAGGCCGTCCGCGGGCTCATCGTCGAGGCCGCGGAACAGTTCCGCGAACTGGCCGACGCCGCCAAGGCGGAGCGCGACGAGTTCGGCCAGTCGACCCTGCACGCGCTGGAGGCGGTGTCCGAGGCCGCGGCCCAGGAACGGGCCAAGCTGGAGGCCCAGACCCGCGCGGCGATCGAGGCCCTGAACGCGGCGGCCGAGCAGACCCGGGCCGCGGCGGCGCGGCATGCGGAGACGGCCCGCGACCAGGTGGATCAACTGTCAGAAGCCGCCTTCACGGCCGGACAGAAGGCCAACCAGGTGTTCGAGACCCGCCTGGCCGAGGCCCGCGACCTGATCGAGCGGTCCGCCGAGATGGTCGAGCAGGCGGGCGCGGCCACGGCCCGCAAGCTGGACGAAGGTTCGGCGGCGGCGCGCGGCGCCCTGGACGAACTGGCGGCCATGCTGGCGGAGATCGAGGCGCGGGCGGCGCGGCTGCCGGCGGCGGCGCGGGGCCAGGCCGAGCAGGTGCGCCAGGCCATGGCCGACAGCATGGACGACCTGATGGACCAGGCCCGCCGCACCGCCGAGGAAACCCAGGCGATCGACGCGGCCTTCCAGGATCGCGTGCGCCGCAACTACGACATGCTGAGCGAAGCCGTACGGCTGATGGGCTCGGTCGCGGGGGCTGCGGGAACCTTCGCGCCCCAGGCCCCGCCTAGCCCGCCCCGCGAGCGTTCGACGCCGCCACGGCCGCGCGCCCTGCGCTCGGAGCGGCCGGCCCGGCCGCCGATCGAGGATGTGGTCGATGCGGACGACGCGCTGGAGCTGACCGAACCCGCACCGTCCCCCGAGGCGTCCGCGACGTCCGACGCGCCCCGCAAGCGCCTGAAGCTGACCCCGACCGCCAGCGACGAGGAATTCAGCCAGGTCTTCGAACAGGCCGGCGGACGCCCGCCCGAGGCCCCGCCGGCCAAGGCCGACACCGAGGAGTGGACCTGGAAGGAACTGCTGACCTCCCTGGACGAGGATCAGGCCCCCGCCGACGATCTGTCGCTGGAAGAGCTGCTGGCCGCCGAGATCACCGACCTGGGCATCGACCCCGCCGCCCTGCTGCCGCGCAGCCGTATCGACGAGATCGCCGCCGCGATCGAGGCGGACGACGCCGACGGCGCGCGGGAGGTGGTCCGCAGACTGGCCCCGGCGGCCACCCGGCGGCTGTCGCGCCGGCTCTATGCCGACGAGGTTCTGAAGCGCCGGACCATGTCCTATCTGGGCCGCTATCAAGGCCTGCTCGCCGATGCGCTGGAGCGCGACGACTTCATGGTTGCGGCCCTCCTGGGGTCGGACGCCGGACGCATCTACCTCCTGCTCGAAGCGGCCGCCGGCGACCTGGTTTGATCCGAACCCTCAGGGTGTTTGAAGAACGCTGGCCGACCGCCCAGGCCTTCGTCATCGCCCGTGGAAGCAAGACCGAGGCCCACGTCCTGGTGGTCGAGATCGAGCAGGCGGGGATGCTCGGGCGCGGCGAGGCGGTCCCCTATTCGCGGTTCGGCGAGACCATGGAGCAGGCGATGGCGCTGGCCCAAGGCGCCTTGCCGGCGGTGGCGGCCGGCGCGTCCCGCGCGGTCCTGCAACGCCTGATGCCGGCCGGGGCCGCCCGCAACGCCCTCGACTGCGCCCTCTGGGACCTGGAGGCGAAGATCTCCGGGGAGCCGGCCTGGAAGGCCGCAGGCAAGGCCCGGCTGGACCCGGTCAAGACCTGCTTCACGCTGAGCCTGGACACGCCGGAGGCGATGGCCGCGGCGGCGCGGCTGGCCGCCCGACGGCCCATGCTCAAGCTGAAGATCGGAGCTCCCGGCGATCTCGACCGCGTGGAGGCGGTGCGCGCCGCGGCGCCCCGCACCCGCCTGATCGTCGACGCCAACGAGGGCCTGGGGTTCGACGATCTGAGACGGCTCGCCCCGGACCTCGCGAAGCTGGGCGTGCTGCTGATCGAACAGCCGTTGAAGGTCGGGGAGGACGAGGCGCTGGAGGGCTATGACAGCCCGGTGATGCTGTGCGCCGATGAGAGCCTGCGCACCCGGGCGGAGCTCGAGTTCTGCGCCCGCCGCTACGGCTGCATCAATGTGAAACTCGACAAGACCGGCGGCCTTACGGAGGCCCTGGCGCTGACGGCGGAGGCGCGGGCTCGCGGGCTGGGCATAATGGCGGGCTGCATGGTGGCGACCTCGCTTTCCATGGCGCCGGCCATGATCATCGCCCAGGGCGCGGAATTCGTCGATCTCGACGGGCCTTTGCTGCTGGCCAGGGATCGCCAGCCGGGCCTGATCTACGAGGGCTCGATGGTTCGGCCGCCGCCCCGTGAACTCTGGGGCTGAGGGAGTGTGGGAGCCAGCGGGCCATCCGGGCGTTTCCGCCCTATGACCGTTTCCCGGGAGAAGGCGCACCGCGCCTGGCGCAACGCAGAACGCATCAAGCGGCTCTCGGATCGGCTGGTCGGCGTGGGGCCCATCGGTATCGGCCTGGATGGGGTGCTGGCCTGGGTCCCGGGCGCGAACCTGGTCTACAGCGTCGCCGCGGGCGGGCTGCTGGTGGTCGAGGCGGTTTCGGCGGGCGCGTCCGGCCTCACTCTGGCGAAGATGGCCGCCTATCTGATCGCGGATTCGGCGACCTCGGAGGTTCCGATCCTCGGCTGGGCGATCGACACCGTGTTTCCAGGACACCTGCTGGCGGCCAAGGCCCTGCAGCGCGACATCGAAGCCCGCCACGGCCCTTCGGAACTGCCCCGCGGATGGGACGCCTGGCGCAAGCCGGAGCGCAGGGCGGCCTATCGCGACGTCACCCCCGGACCCTAGGTCTCGCTCGGATCGATGGCGGGCGATCCGGCCTCAGGTCGCCGTTTCGAGCTGCGCATAGCCCAGCTGTTCGTTCAGCCGGTCCATCACTTCGATCGCCGCCTGCGGGACCACCGTGCCCGGGGTGAAGATCGCGGCGACCCCGGCGTCCCTGAGGGCCTGGAAGTCCTCGGGCGGAATGACGCCGCCCACCACCACCAGGATGTCGGACCGTCCCAGCCTGGCGAGCTCGTCCTTCAGCTCCGGAACCAGGGTCAGGTGACCGGCGGCCAGGGAGCTGGCGCCCACCACGTGGACACCGTTCTGCACGGCCAGGGCCGCCGCCTCGGCGGGGGTCTGGAACAGGTCGCCGATGTCGACGTCGAAGCCCAGGTCGGCGAAGCCGGAGGCGATGACCTTCTGGCCGCGATCATGGCCGTCCTGGCCCATCTTGGCCACCAGGACACGGGGCTTGCGACCGTCGGCCTGGGCGAAGGCCTCGGTCATGGCCTTGGCCTGACGGCTGGCGGGGGTGTCGCCGGCCTCGCGCTGATAGACGCCGGTGACCGCAAAGGCCTTGGCGGCATGGCGGCCGAAGGCGTGTTCGAGGGCCAGGCTGATCTCGCCCACCGTCGCCTTGGCGCGGGCGGCCTCCACCGACAGCTCCAGCAGGTTGGCGTTTCCGCGCGCGCCGTTGGTCAGGGCGGTCAGGGCGGCCTCGACGGCGGCCGGATCGCGCTCGGCTTTCAGGCGGGCCAGCTTTTCCAGCTGGCGTTCGCGCACGGCGCCGTTGTCGACCTTCAGCACCGGGATCACCTCGGCGCCTTCGGGGCGGTAGCGGTTGACCCCCACGACGCTCTGGCGACCGCTGTCGATGCGGGCCTGGGTGCGGGCCGACGCCTCCTCGATGCGGCGCTTGGGCAGCCCGTCCTCGATGGCCTTGGCCATGCCGCCCAGGGCTTCGACTTCGGCGATGTGGGTCAGGGCGCGGGCGGCCAGATCGGCGGTCAGGCGCTCCACATAGTAGGAGCCGCCCCAGGGATCGACCACGCGGGTCTGGCCGCTTTCGAGCTGCAGGAACAGCTGGGTGTTGCGGGCGATGCGGGCCGAGAAGTCGGTGGGCAGGGCGAGGGCTTCGTCCAGGGAGTTGGTGTGCAGGCTCTGGGTCTGGCCGCCCACGGCGGCCATGGCCTCGATCAGGGTGCGGGGCACGTTGTTGTAGACGTCGGACGCCGCCAGGCTCCAGCCGCTGGTCTGGGTGTGGGCGCGCAGGCTGAGCGAGCGGGAGTCCTTGGGGTCGAACTCGTCCTTCATGAGCTTGGACCAGAGCAGGCGTCCGGCGCGCTGCTTGGCGATCTCCATGAAGGCGTTCATGCCGGCGTTCCAGAAGAACGACAGGCGGGGCGCGAACTGGTCGACGCTCATGCCGGCCGCGACGCCGGCGCGGACATACTCGATGCCGTCGGCCAGGGTGTAGGCCAGCTCCAGGTCGAGCGTCGCGCCCGCCTCCTGGATGTGATAGCCGCTGATCGAGATCGAGTTGAACTTCGGCATTTCGCGCGAAGTATATGAAAAGATGTCCGAAATGATCCGCATCGAGGGCAGCGGAGGATAGATGTAGGTGTTCCGGACCAGGAACTCCTTGAGGATGTCGTTCTGGATCGTGCCCGACAGCTGGGCGTGGCTGACGCCCTGTTCCTCGGCGGCGACGATATAGAGGGCCAGCACCGGCAGGACGGCGCCGTTCATGGTCATCGACACGCTCATCTTGTCGAGCGGGATGCCGTCGAACAGGGTCCGCATGTCCAGGATGGAGTCGATGGCCACGCCGGCCATGCCGACGTCGCCCTTCACGCGGGGATGGTCGCTGTCGTAGCCCCGGTGGGTGGCGAGGTCGAAAGCGATGGAGAGGCCCATCTGACCGGCGGCGAGGTTGCGCCGATAGAAGGCGTTGGAGTCCTCGGCCGTGGAGAAGCCCGCATACTGGCGGATGGTCCACGGATTGGTCAGGTACATGGTGGGGTAGGGGCCGCGCACGAAGGGCGCGAGGCCCGGATAGCCCGCGTATCCGTCGAGGTCGGCGACGTCGTCGGGCCCATAGGCCGGCTTCACGGCGATGCCCTCGGGCGTCTCCCAGGCAGGCCCGGTGGCGAGCTTGTGCGCGCCGGCGGCGACGTCGAAATCCAGGGTGGAGAAGTCGGGGAAGCGGCTCATTGCGCGGCCTCATAAGGTTCGGCCAGGCGGACGGACTTGAGCGGCGGACAATGCCCGTCGGGCCCGGGCAGGCGGGGCGATGGGGCGTCGACAGCCTTGGCCGGCGGATGGTCGACCTCGATTTCGCCCTCCTTGGCCACCGGGAAGGCGGTGACGCCGACGATCCTGGGCTGACCGGCCGCCTCGCGCGCCTTGCGAACTTCGTCGAGATCGGCGGCGATCAGGCCGCTGGTCAGGGCCTCGACCAGGCCGCCCCTGGCCTCGATGGCCTGGAACCGCGCCCAGGCGGCCCGCGCCATCTCGTCGGTGAGCGCCTCCACATAGCCCGACCCTGCGGCCGGATCGTCGACGCGGCCCAGATGGGCTTCTTCCATCAGCACCAGCTGGGCGTTCCGGCTCTGGCGGCGCGCGAAGGCGGTGGGCTGTCCAAGCGCGTCGGTGAATGTCCCGAGGATCACCGCGTCGGCGCCGCCGACACCGGCGCCGACGGCGGCGGCCGTCAGGCGAAGCATGTTGGTCCAGGGATCCTTGGCCGCCAGCATGCGGTGTGAGGATCGCGCCTCGATCCGGGCGGGCGTCTGGACTCCGCAGGCGTTGGTGATCCGGTCCCAGACCGCGCGGGCGGCGCGCAGCTTGGCGAGGGTGGCGAAATAGTCGGCGTCGGCGGAGAGCCCCAGCACGACCCCGGCGAAGGCGCGCTCCAGGGTCAGTCCCGCGCGCACCAGCGCCTTGGCGTAGGCGACGGCGGCGGCCATGGCGAAGGCGAGTTCGCCGGCCTCGCCGCCTCCGGCCTCGTGGACCACGCGGCCGGACGCCAGGAACAGGCCGGCCTGGGGATGGATGTCGGCCAGGCGCGATGCGACCGTGGCGGCGGAGATCAGATGGCTCTCGATGGGGCCCGGGCTCTCGCCGGATTCGGCGAAGGCGCTCAGGGGGTCCAGGTGGAATTGCAGCTTCGCCGCAGGGGAGCCCTTGGCGGCGGCGGCCAGCCAGTCGGCGGCCTTGGGGCCCAGGAACCCGGCGTCCAGGCCGATCGGCGCCAGTTCCAGCACCACGTCACGGATCGCGGCGGCCAGGCCCTCGGCGGAACCGATGGCGACGCCCGAGAGGCCTGTGGGGTCTATCCTGATGACGCCCGACGCCGCGCCGCCCTCGAGGTCGCGCATCAGGTCGGAATTGGCTCGGCCCGGATCGGGATGGGCCACGCCTACGCGGATGTCCCACGGGCGGTCCGCGTCGTAGGGCCTCGGCGTGAAGACCGCCGCGGGAGCTTCGTCCCCCGCATAGAGCGGCGCGATCGGCAGCCCCTCCAGCGTGGTGCGGTTCAGGCTCTCAAGGCTTTCGCCCTTGAGGGTCTTTTCCACCAGGCCGCGCCAGTCGGCGGCGGTGGCGGCGGGGAAGCCGGCGGCAAGGGTCGTGGGGTCTGTCATCGCCGCCAGATGTGCCGCCTCGCAGTGGCGCGTCAAGGCGCCGCGAGGGAAGCTGATCCCTTCGCTTGCGCGGGTTCCGGTGTCATGTATACGCTGTAAAAATTAGAACCCGCCGATAGGATTTCCCATGGCCCTGCCTCCCGTTCTTTCCGAGCGTCTGCGTATTCCGGTGATCTGCTCGCCGCTGTTTATCGTCTCGGGCCCCGAGCTCGTGATCGCCCAGTGCAAGGCCGGCGTGGTCGGATCGTTCCCGGCGCTGAACGCGCGCCCGGTGAGCCAGCTCGACGAGTGGCTGGCCCAGATCACCGAGGAACTGGCCGACTGGGACCGCAAGAACCCCGACCGCCTCTCGGCGCCGTTCGCGGTCAATCAGATCGTGCACAAGACCAACAACCGCCTCGAGCAGGATGTGGAACTGGCGGTGAAGTACAAGGTGCCGGTGACCATCACCTCCCTGGGCGCCCGCGAGGACGTCAACGAGGCGATCCATTCCTATGGCGGCGTGGTGCTGCACGACATCATCAACAACAAGTTCGCCCACAAGGCGGTGGAGAAGGGGGCCGACGGCCTGATCCCCGTGGCGGCCGGCGCCGGCGGCCACGCCGGGGGCCTCTCGCCCTTCGCCCTGATCCAGGAACTGCGCGAGTGGTTCGACGGCCCGATCGCGCTGTCGGGCGCCATCGCCAATGGCCGCGCCGTCCTGGGCGCCCAGGCCATGGGCGCCGACCTGGCCTATATCGGCTCGGCCTTCATCGCGACCAAGGAGGCCAACGCCGTCCAGGGCTACAAGGACATGATCGTCGAGAGCTCCGGCGAGGACATCGTCTATTCCAACCTGTTCACCGGCGTGCACGGCAACTATCTGCGGCCGTCCATCGAGCGCGCGGGCCTCGACCCCGACAACCTGCCCCAGGCCGATCCGTCGAAGATGAACTTCGGCTCGGGCGGCAACCAGGAAGCCAAGGCCTGGAAGGACATCTGGGGCTGCGGCCAGGGCATCGGCGCGGTGAAGGGCATCCCCTCGGCGGGCGAACTGGTCGACCGGCTGGCCGCCGAGTACGAGACCGCCAAGGCCGAGCTCGCCGCCAAGACCGCGCTGACCACCGGCCGGGTGCTGATGGCGGCCGAATAGCCGCCCGACCTCAGCGGTCTTCCAGGATCATCCGGGCCGCCTTCTCGGCGATCATCATGGTCGGCGAGTTGGTGTTGCCCGAGGTGATGCGCGGCATGACCGAAGCGTCGGCGATCCGCAGACCTGCGAGGCCGCGCACGCGCAGGCGCTCGTCCGTCACCGCCATGGGGTCCGACGCCAGGCCCATCTTCGCCGTGCCCACCGGGTGGAAGATGGTCGTGCCCAGCGCCCGGGCGGCGGCGAGCAGTTCATCGTCCGACTGCGCCTCCGCTCCGGGGCGGCGCTCCTGCGGATGAAACCGGCGCAGGGGCGGCTGATCGACGATCCGGCGGACCAGCCGCATCGCGTCGATGGCGACGCGCTCGTCTTCCGGCGCGGAGAGGTAGTTCGGCTGAATCGACGGCGGGGCCGCGGGGTCGGGGCTCGCCGCGTGCACGCCGCCGCGGCTGGCGGGGCGCAGGTTGCAGACGCTGATGGTGATGGCCGGGAAGGGATGCAGGGCCTCGCCGAACCGCTCCAGCGACAGGGGCTGGACGTGGAACTGCAGGTTGGGAGTGGCCTGTTCGGGAGAAGACCTGGCGAAGGCGCCGAGCTGCGAGGGCGCCATGGACATGGGCCCGCGCCGGAAGGCGGCGTACTCCAGCGCCATCAGCGGCCTGCGCCACCATGAGGCGTAGAGCGCGTTCATGGTCGGCACGCCGCTGACGCCGTAATAGGGCCGGATCTGCAGGTGATCCTGAAGGTTCTCGCCGACGCCGGGCAGGTGAACCGCCGTCTCGATCCCCAGGGCCGACAGCCGCGCGCCGTCGCCGATCCCGGAGAGCTCAAGGAGCTGGGGCGTGCCGACCGCACCGGCGGCCAGCACCACTTCGCCATCCGCGCGGGCCTCGAACGCCTGGCCGTCCCGCGTCCAGGCGACGCCGACCGCGCGGCCCTCCTCGACCAGGATGCGGGTGACCCGCACGCCGGTTTCCAGCTTGAGGTTGGGACGTTTCAGGGCGGGCTTCAGGAACCCGGCCGCGGCGCTCCAGCGACGGCCCGCCTTCTGGTTCACCTGGAAATAGCCGCTGCCGAAATTGTCGCCGCCATTGAAGTCGACGACCTTGGGGATGCCGGCCATCGCCGCCGCCTCGGCGAAGGCGTCAAGCACGGCCCAGCGCATCCGCGGATGTTCCACCCGCCATTCGCCGCCGCTGCGATGCAGGTCGCTGGGGGGCGCGATGTGGTCTTCCTGGGCCAGGAACAGGGGCAGGACGTCGTCCCAGCCCCAGCCGGTCAGGCCGAGCTGGCGCCAGCCGTCATAGTCGGCCGCCTGGCCGCGCATGTAGATCATGGCGTTGATCGCCGAGCAGCCGCCGATCACCTTGCCGCGCGGATAGGCGAGCTTGCGGCCGCCCAGCCCCGGGACCGGGTCGGTCTCGAACATCCAGTCGGCGCGCGGGTTGCCGATGGAGAACAGGTAGCCGACCGGGATGTGGAACCAGATCCAGCGGTCGTCGCCGCCGGCCTCAAGCACCAGCACCCGCGTCGACGGGTCGGCCGAAAGACGGTTGGCGAGCACGCAGCCCGCCGAGCCCGCGCCCACGACGATGTAGTCGAACCTCTCGCTCATGCGCTCGTCCGCGGCGGTTAGGCCGAGAGCCCCTCCCACATGGCCATGGCGAGGCCGAAGGCGCGCATGTCGCCGGTGGTGGTGGGAGCCATCTTGTTCATGACGTAGCCGAAGGTGGTGCGGGCATCCATGTCGATGATGACCAGCGACCCGCCGTACCCGCCCCAGAACATCGAATTGGGGTTGGGCAGGGGAATGGCGCCGGGCAGGCCGAAGCCCATGCCGAACCGGGCCGGCCGTCCGAGGATGAGGTCATCGCCCTCGATCTGCACTTCCAGGGCCTTGCGGCATCCGGCTTCGGACAGGATGCGCTTGCCCTTGGCGACGCCGCCATTGGCCAGCAGGACATGGATCTCGGCCACGGAACGGGCGTTGCCGTGCCCGCCGGCGGCGGGGATCTCCGCCGCCCGCCAGGCGCGGGTGCGGGTGTCCAGGGGATTGATCGGGGGGTTGCGCGACATGTTGGCGACCAGCGGGCTCTGGTCGCCGTCGGAGATCGAGCCGCCGGGCGGCGGCGGGATCAGGTCGGCCACGCGGCCGTCCTCCGAAGCGGGCAGGCCGATGTGGAAGTCCGCGCCGAGCGGCTCGGCGATCTCCTGGCGGAACACGGTCCCCAGGCTGCGCCCGGTGATCCGGCGCACGACCTCGCCCACCAGATAGCCCTGGGTCAGGGCGTGATAGCCGGGCGCCGTTCCAGGCTCCCAATAGGGCGCCTGGGCGGCCAGCAGGGAGGTGGCCTTCTCCCAGTCGTAGATGTCCTCGACGGTGATGGGCTCCTTCCAGCCCGACAGGCCGGCGGAATGGCTCATCAGGTGGCTGACCTTGACGCGATCCTTCCCGGCCTGGGCGAATTCCGGCCAGTACCTGGCCACCGGGGCGTCGAAGTCGAGTTCACCCCGGTCCGCCAGCAGCAGCGCCGTAAGCGCGGTCATGGTCTTGGTGGTGGAGTAGACGTTGACGATGGTGTCGGCCTGCCACGGCCGCGTCCTGGCCTCGTCGGCCCAGCCGCCCCAGAGATCGACCACCGTCTCGCCCTCAAGCGTGGCGCAGAAGGAGGCGCCCACGTCGTCTCCGGACGCCAGGTTGGCCGCGAAGGCCTCCCGCACCGGTGCGAACCTGTCGTGCGTGAAACCGCCCACCGATCCTTCGGCCATGATCCCGTCCCTCCCCGTCGTTGAAACGACCCTAGCGGAGGCCGCCGGCCGCCACCAGTTCCGCGCCCCGTTGAGCCAATTGGATCAATCGGTGAAATCGTTTCATCGATGGCCGGATCGCCCCTGCTGAATGGGCCGATCACCCCCTTATCGGCCCCCCCGGTGCGCGGCAAATGCATGCCCCCGCCCCGCTATCGGATCGGGTTCAGATGAGGTCGAAGAATGAAAGCTGTTCAGTGGGCCAGGGGCCTGGCTCTTTTGTCATTGTTCGCGGTCGGAGGCGCCCAGGCGGCGGAAGGCGGCGGCAATCCTGTCGCGGAACATGTCCGCGCCGCCAACGAGCGCTTCAAGGATGTGTCGGTCGCCCTGGCCGAGGGCTACGCGCCGATCCCCTGCACCAGCGGCGTCGACGGGGGCGCCATGGGCGTCCACTACGTCAATCCCAAGTACCTGAAGGACGAGACGCCGGATATCAAGCGTCCGCAGGCCGTCATGTACGAGCCCACCCGTGACGGGAAGATGGCGCTGATCGCGGTCGAGTACATCTCGTTCAAGGGCCCGGCCTCGCTGGAAGGCCAGCTGTTCAGCTTCACCGGCGCGCCCAACCGCTACGGTCTGGACCCGTTCTACGAACTGCACGTGTGGGCCTGGAAGCCGAACCCCAAGGGGACGTTCGCGGACATGAACCCGAACGTGACCTGCGAACACGCTCACTGATCGCGGGCCCTTCGCCGCTCGTCGCCCTGGCCGGGCGGGGAGCGGCGGATGGGTGCTAGCTGCCGGAGCGCATCCGCCGAGGTCAATGGCGGAGCTAGCCGCGGCCGTTCATCTCGTCCCCGGCGTTCTTGGGCAGGCGGACGTAGAACGCCAGCGAGATGAAGGTGATCGCGCCGATGACGATGAAGGCCGGCGAGATGGTCTCCGGCGTCAGGTGGTGCTGGCCCTTCATCACCATGAACATGTGCAGGAGCATGGCGG
>DASUIJ010000380.1:0-2623 GCA_036279815.1 Phenylobacterium sp.
GGCGGGCCCCGCCAGCATGGCGGGAGCCGCGGCGGACGCAGCGAGGCCTGCGCTCGCGGCCAGCAGGCCACGGCGGGAGAGGTTGTTGCTCATCGATGTAAGTCCTTTTGGGGCGGGTCCTAGAACGCGACCTGGGAACGCAGGTTGATGGCCTGGAAGTCCTGGTCGAGCCTCAGGCCGGCGGGGTTCAGCCGCTCGATGCTCACCTTGTTGTAGTCGAGCATGAATTTGACGGCGGAGTTCGGGAACCAGTTCACCCCGGCGCTCCAGATGTCCTGCTGGCCGCCGCGCACGCGGTTGGCGGCCACAAGGCTGTGCTCGGCATAGTTCAGGTCCAGGGTCGAATAGCGCGCGGTCAGCTCCCAGGCGCCCCAGGCGCCCTTCGACGGGTCGAAGGGCCTGTTGACGGGCGGAGCGTCGAAGGCCGCGGTGGCGGTGTTGTACTTGCGGCGCTCGCCGGTCAGCACCCAGCCGCCTTCCAGGTACCAGCCTGAGAACTTCGGATCGGTCACGCCGGCGGCCGGGTTGCGGCGGTCCAGGCGGATGTCGAAATACTCGCCCAGGACGGTCAGGTTCTGCTTCTGGGCGGCGAGCTCGAGGCCCAGCGCCCGCGCGCCCCGGGAGTCGATCGGGCCGGTGTCCACCAGCCGCGTCCCGTCCACCCGCAGTTCGGGTCGTTCGCGCAGCTGCAGGGCGTAGCGCGTCGCCGCGGCGGGGCCGAGGTCGGTGGGCTGGGTCACCACGCTCGCATTGGCGCCGAGGTGCACAAGCCAGTCCAGGCCGTGGAGCGGCGTGCCCGCGATCCGCAGGGCGTAGCCCTGCTGCTCGTCGAAGGTCGGGGCGTTGAAGGCCGTGGCGCCGGAGTTGAGGCTCTGGACCAGGGCGCCGGTCCAGATGGCCGAGGCGAACCAGTGGTCGCCATTGCCGATCACGCCGGCGCCGATCCGGGTGTCGCCGCCCCCCAGCCCGCGGGCCACGTCGGACGCGGCCGGCCGTTCGGAGAACAGGGAGCCGTTGGTGGAGGCGATGTCCTCCAGCCCCAGGGGCGCGACGAAGGAGCCGACCCGGAACCGCCAGGGTTTGAGGCCGGAATACTGGACCCACATCTCCTGCACGCGCCCGGTGTCTTCCGCCCCGGAGCCGCCGAAGTCGAAGAGGATGTTGTAGTCGAAATCGCCGAACACCTTGCCGTCCACGCCGATGCGGGCCCGGCGGAAGTTTGCGCCGCCCGACAGGTCCCGCGCCGTGACCTGGGCGGGCAGGTGGTCCTTCTGGAAGTACTTGGCGGTGTCGAGCTGCATCACGCCATGGAGGGTGGCGGAGAACCGCCCATCGGCCGTGGCGATGGTCGGCTTGCCGCCCGCGATGGTCGCCGTGGTCGACAGGGCGTCGGCGCGCAGGGCCCCGAGGCCGGCGCTGGTGGAGGCCTTGAGGTCGGCCACCTGAGCGCGCAGTCCCTCGATCTCCGCCGCCTGCTGGGGGTTGGGCGCGGCCACCTGCGGCGGGGCGTTGTGCTCGGCGTCATGGGCCGCCTTGAGCTCGGCCACGGCGGCCCGCAATTCGGCCACCTCGGCCTCGAGCGCCTTCACGCGGGCGGCGGAACTCTCGCGGGCCGACGCCGAACCCGGGACGACCAGCGCCATCACGGCGGCGGTCGCGAGGAGTGTGGTTTTCAGGTTCATCCAGCCCGTGTCCCTTTGGAGTCGATCGGAGCGTCTAAGCGCGAGTTCGTAAGACCTGATAATTCCTACCCAAGGAATAGAGATTGTTTCGCGATGACCCCAGATTTCCTCATCCCCCGCCCGAGGTCGATATTGTGCGTCATGGTTGGGAACCCGTCATCCACCTGACATAACCATCAGGCTTGGTCATAAGCTCCTGGTCGGAGATTCGCATTGCCTCAGGCGCACGGTCGGGATGGCCCCATCTTCGCCGCGCTCGGCGCCGCGGCCGCCGGGGCGGCCGTGCTCGCAGGACTCGCCGCGCTGGGCCGGCTCGACCTGGAGGCGGCGATCGGCGGGGCCGTGCTGACCCTGGCCGCCGGCGCCCTGATCGGCTGGCGGACCGCCGCGCGCGCCGATCTGGCGCCGAACGCCGACGAGGGGCCGCAGCTTCCGGGGCGCCAGTACGCGCCGCCCTACGCCAGCCTGATCGAAGCCCTGCCGGACCCGCTGCTGGTGGTCGCCGCCGAGGAGCCGGACGATCTGACCGGCCGGCGCTTCATCCTGGCCAACCGGGCCGCCCGGGACCTGCTGCGCATCCAGAACGACACCGGCCTGCTGGTCACGGCCATCCGCGATCCCGAGGTCCTCGAAGCGACCGACGAAGCCCTGTTCGGCCAGACGCCGTCGGAGGCGATCTACGAGATGGGCGGGGCCCAGGAGCGGGTCCTGAAGGCGATCGCCCTGCCGCTGGCGACCGCGCCCGACGGCGTCCGGCTGGCGCTCCTGGTGCTGCGCGACGAGACCGACATCCGCCGGGCCGAGCGCACCCGCGCCGACTTCCTCGCCAACGCCAGCCACGAACTGCGCACCCCGCTGGCCTCCCTGGCCGGCTTCATCGAAACCCTGCGCGGTCATGCCCGGACCGACGAGGCGGCGCGGGGGAAGTTCCTGGCCATCAT
>DASUIJ010000381.1:0-7944 GCA_036279815.1 Phenylobacterium sp.
CGGTGATCCGCGGCGAGACCTATCATTTCGAGATCGTCTCGAACGAGAGCGCTCGCGGGATCATGGACCTGACCATCGGCAAGCGCCTGTGCATCGGCAACGGCATCCTGACCGTCGAGGACGGCGATCAGGCCTGGGCGCGGGCGCGGGCCAGCGAGGGCGATAAGGGCGGCGGCGCGGCGCGCGCGGCCCTGGAGATGATCAGCCTGAAGCGGCGCCTGCTCGGCCAGGTCCGATGAGCGGCAAGCCCAAGCAGGCGCGATCGGTGGCGAGGCTCGCCGCCGTGCAGGCGCTCTACCAGATGGAGGTCTCCGGCGTCGGGGTGGAGGCCGTGATTCGGGAGTTCACCGAGCATCGGTTCGACCGGGGGATCGAAGGCGAGGAAAGCGCGACCCTGGCCAGCGCCGACGAGGCCTTCTTCGCCGAACTGGTGCGCGGCGTGGTCGCGAGCCAGCGGGAGATCGACACCGCCGTGGTCAAGCGCCTGGCCTCCGGCTGGCGGCTGGAGCGCCTGGACGCCACGGTCCGCGCCATCCTGCGGGCCGGAGCCTATGAACTCGCCCACCGTTCCGATGTGCCGGTAGAGGTTGTGATCGACGAGTACGTCGAGTTGGCCAAGTCGTTCTTCGAAGGCCCCGAGCCGGGTTTCGTGAACGGCGCCCTGGACGGAGTGGCGCAGGATGTCCGGGCCTGACGAGGTCTCGCAAGACCGTGGTCCCGACGAGTTCGGCCAGATCGCGGCCCTGTTCCGGCCGCTGACGCGCGGCGCGCCCGAGGCCCTTTCCCTGCTGGACGACGCGGCGGTGATTCCATCGCGGCCGGGCTTCGACCTGGTGGTGACCAAGGACGCCCTGGTCGAGGGCGTGCATTTCCTGTCCGGTGATCCGCCCGACCAGATCGCGCGCAAGCTGCTGCGGGTGAACCTCTCCGATCTGGCGGCCAAGGGCGCCGAGCCCTACGCCTATTTCCTGGCCACCGCCTGGTCGCCGGCCTTCGGCTGGCCGGAGCGGCAGGCCTTCGCCAGGGGCCTGGCGGCGGACGGCGAGGCCTTTGGCCTGGTCCTGCTGGGCGGGGACACGGTTTCCACGCCGGGGCCGCTGACCCTGTCGGCGACGATGCTGGGCTGGGTCCCGGCCGGTCGCATGGTGCGCCGCGGCGGTGCCAGGCCGGGCGACCTGGTTCTGGTCAGCGGCACGATCGGCGACGGCGGGCTGGGGCTGATGGCGGCGCGGGGCGAGATTCCCGATCCGCAGGGCTACCTGGCGGGCCGCTACCTATCGCCGCAACCCAGGCTGGACCTGCGGGACCGGCTGCTCGCCTCGGCCCACGCGGCGGCCGACGTTTCCGACGGCCTGATCGCCGACGCGGGCCATATCGCCGAGGCGAGCGGGCTGGGCCTTCGGCTGGACCTGGACCGCCTGCCGCTGTCGCCGCCGGCGCGGGTCTGGCTGGACGGCCAGCCGGATCGCGCTGAGGGGCTTCGGCGGCTGGCCTCGTTCGGCGACGACTACGAAATCGTCTGCGCGGCGTCTCCCGAGGCGGCGCCTGACCTGGGCCTGACGGTGGTGGGGGAGATCACGGCGTCCGGCCTTGAGGTCCGCGCCGACGGGCGGGCCATCGCGCCCGGCCCCGGGGGCTGGCGGCACGTCTAGGCGCGGGGTTCGGTCCGCAAGCTTCCGGCAACCATATTGGGCCACCCTTCGCCCATGCTGCGCCGCGCCCTGATCGCTGTCCTGCCGTTGCTGGCCGCCGGGCCGGCCCTCGCCTCCGGGGGAGAGAAGAAGGCCGAGGCCCGGGACGTGGGCCAGTATGTGGATCTCTCCTCGGTGGCGATCCCGATCATCGCCGGCGGTCAGGTGGTGAACTACGTCTTTGTGTCGGTGCGGATCGTCCTGACCAGCTCGGCGAACACGCCGAAGCTCCGCGCCAAGGAACCCTACTTCCGCGACGCCCTGGTCCGGGCCGCCCATCGGACGCCCTTCACCAGCTCGACCGACTATCTGAGCGTCGATGCGACCAAGCTGCAGTCGACCCTGATGCGCGAAGCCGTCGCCATCGCCGGCCCGAACAACATCAAGGGCGTCGTCATCACCTCCCAGACGCCGAAGCGCCGGATCGGGATGCCGAACCCCAGGGGACGGAACGGCGGCGGCGAGATCCGCCCCTGAAGCCCCGCCCGCAGCGCGATTCATGTGAGGCGTTGCATGCGCGCATCAGGTTTGGCACTTTCCCCCGACTTTCTAAGGGGCGCCGGCTAGACGCCTCGGAATGAGGGGAAACCAAAGGGAGGGCTGGCAAGCGCGCGTTCAAGCGCCATGGCCGCCTCCGCGCAGTCGTAAAGGGGCGCATCGACTATGAGTTCTGAGCTTTTGCTGGCGGTTGGCGCCGGCGTGCTGGCGGTGCTGTACGGCGTCGTCCAGACAGCATCCTTGATGCGGGCCTCGCCCGGGAATGCGCGGATGCAGGAGATCGCGGCCGCGATCCAGGAAGGCGCGCAGGCCTATCTGAACAAGCAATACACCGCCATCGGCGTCGTGGGCGCGATCATCCTGGTCGCCGTCTTCTTCCTGATCGGCCCGCTGGCGGCCATCGGCTTCGCCACCGGCGCGATCCTTTCGGGCGCGGCCGGCTTCGTGGGCATGCTGATCTCGGTCCGCGCCAACGTGCGCACGGCCCAGGCGGCTTCGGAAGGCCTGGCCAAGGGCCTGTCGCTTGCGTTCCGGTCTGGCGCCATCACCGGCATGCTGGTGGCGGGCTTCGCCCTGATCGGCGTGGCCGGCTACTACGCGGTCCTCACCGGCCCGCTGGGTCTGGAAAAGACCAGCCGTGACGTGGTCGACTCCATGGTGGCGCTGGGCTTCGGCGCCTCGCTGATCTCGATCTTCGCCCGTCTGGGCGGCGGCATCTTCACCAAGGGCGCCGACGTGGGCGGCGACATGGTCGGCAAGGTCGAAGCCGGCATTCCTGAGGACGATCCGCGTAACGCCGCGACCATCGCCGACAACGTGGGCGACAACGTCGGCGATTGCGCCGGCATGGCCGCCGACCTGTTCGAGACCTATGCGGTGACCACGGTCGCCACCATGGTTCTGGCGGCGATCTTCTTCCGCGAGAACGCCCAGGTGGTCAGCGACATGATGTTCCTGCCGCTCGCGATCTGCGCGGCCTGCATCGTCACCTCGATCATCGGCACCTTCGCCGTGCGTCTGGGCAAGTCCCAGAACATCATGGGCGCCCTCTATCAGGGCCTCATCGTCACCGGCGTCCTGTCGGTCGGCGCGCTCTACCTGGTCATCACCAAGCTGGTCCCCGCGCCGGTCACGGTGGGCGACAAGACCTTCGACGGCATGAGCCTGTTCTACTGCGGCGTCGCCGGCCTGGTGGTCACCGCCCTGATCGTCGTGATCACCGAATACTACACCGGCACGGGCTTCCGCCCGGTGAAGTCGGTGGCCAAGGCCTCGGTCTCCGGCCACGGCACCAACGTCATCCAGGGCCTCGCCATGAGCCTGGAATCGACCGCGGCCCCCGCCCTGGTGATCATCGTCGGCATCATCGTCACCTATAACCTGGCGGGCCTGTTCGGCATCGCCATCGCCACCACCTCGATGCTGTCGCTGGCCGGCTTCATCGTGGCGCTCGACGCCTTCGGCCCGGTCACCGACAACGCCGGCGGCATCGCCGAAATGGCTGGTCTGCCTCCGGAAGTGCGCGTCACCACCGACGCGCTCGACGCGGTGGGCAACACCACCAAGGCGGTCACCAAGGGCTACGCGATCGGCTCCGCCGGTCTGGGCGCCCTGGTGCTGTTCGCGGCCTATACCGAGGACCTGAAGTTCTTCGCGGCCAACGCCACGCCGGGCTCGTTCTTCGACGGCCTCGGCACGGTCGCGTTCGACCTCTCCAACCCCTACGTCGTGGTCGGCCTGCTGTTCGGCGGCCTGCTGCCCTTCCTGTTCGGCGGCATGTCCATGACCGCCGTGGGTCGCGCGGCGGAATCGGTCGTCGAGGAAGTGCGCCGTCAGTTCCGCGAGAACCCCGGGATCATGACCGGCGAGGTGAAGCCCGAATACGGCCGCGCCGTCGCCATCCTGACCCAGGCCGCGATTCGGGAAATGATCGTCCCGTCGCTGCTGCCGGTGGTCTCCCCGGTGGTGCTGTTCTTCGCGATCAACGCCATCGCGGGCAAGGCCAACGGCTTCGCCTCGCTGGGCGCCATGCTGATGGGCGTGATCGTGACGGGCCTGTTCGTCGCCATCTCGATGACCTCGGGCGGCGGCGCCTGGGACAACGCCAAGAAGCTGATCGAGGAAGGCCACTACGGCGGCAAGGGCTCCGAAGCCCACAAGGCGGCCGTGACGGGCGACACCGTCGGCGACCCCTACAAGGACACGGCGGGCCCCGCCGTGAACCCGATGATCAAGATCACCAACATCGTGGCTCTGCTGCTGCTGGCGATCCTGGCTCATGGGACGGTCGGCTAGTCCGATCCTCCCGACCAACTGAAGACGCCCCGGAGAGCGATCTCCGGGGCGTTTTTCGTTTCAGTCCGGCCGTCGCGGCGTCAGAGCTGACCTAGGCTGAAGATCATCAGGCCGACCAGCAGCAGGCTGAATGCGACGACCGTGGTCAACCAGACGACCGCGGTCTTCAAGGTCGCGCCCAGGACGCTGGACCCGCAGTCCCCAGGTGGAACAGGCCCTCGATGGCCTCCCAGACGAGGTGGAGGATGGAGCGCTGCCGCAGGCGTGGCAGAAGGGGCCCTGGAGCGGGGCGCCGCAGTTGCCGCAGGTCGCACCCGGAGGCGGCATGCGCTTCGCCGGAGGCTTCACGAATTCGGCGAGCGAATCCGCCGCCGCAGTCTCGAGGTCCTCTGACACCTAGGCCCCCGCTGAATGTCCGTCGCACACCCTGGAGGAGGCGAGGAATCGGCGACAGCGCCGTCGGTGCGACGTCAGGTGGGGTAGCGGCGCCTAGCGCCGGTCGCCCGGACGGCTGCCCGGGACGCCTTCGTCCTGATTCGGCAGCAGGCCCGAGCCGCGTCCGACGGTGCCGAGCAGCTGTTCGAAGATGGTCAGCTCGCGGCCACGGGTCGGCGTCTCGCGGCCGTTGAAGGCGATCAGCTTGCCGTCCTTCAGGCTGTACTGGTTCACGGTCTCCACCATCTCGGAGTCCTTGTTGAACACGATGGCGGTGACGTCGCGGCGGGTGGTGACGGGCCGGCGGAAGGCCACGGTCTCCTTGATCTGGTCGATGTAGAACCAGACATTGGGGTCGAAGGTCGAGGTGGCGGAGGGCGAGCCCAGTTTGCCGCGCACGGTGGACTTGGTGTCGACGCCGGCCTTGATGTCCTTGGGATTGGCGTCGATCGCCTGGAAGCCTGAATAGGTGGTGATCGGCGCGCACGCGGCGGCGCCCAGCAGGCTGAGTGCGAAGGCGGCGAAGGCGGCGCGTCGGAACATTGGTGACCCGTTCAAATTTCCAGGGCTTTGACCTATCGCTCGCGGCCCCTTACTGCAATGCCGCCCTTAAGCGCCTCTCGGGGCGAAAACGAGGCCATCATGATCCTGGACCGCCTGTTCCGCCCCAAGGCCAGCCAAAGCACCGGGGCCGCGCTCTACGCCGCCTGCGTCGATCAGGCGCGCTCGCCCGGTCTCTATGCCGACCTGGCCGTTCCCGACACCGTCGAAGGCCGATTCGAAATCTACACCCTGCATGTGGCCCTGCTGCTGGACCGGCTGAAGCGCCAGGGCCCCAGGGCGGCGGAGATTTCCCAGGCCCTGTTCGACGCCTATGTGCGCTCGCTGGACGACGCCCTGCGCGAAATGGGCGTGGGCGACCTGTCGGTGGGCAAGAAGATGCGCAAGCTGGGCGAGGCTTTTTACGGCCGGCTGAAGAACCTGGAGTCGGCCTTCGAGGCGCTGCCGCAGACCGCCGACCTGGAGGCGCTGCTGGCGCGGACGGTCTATGCGGGTAAGGACGCCCCGCCGACGGCCGGGCTGTCGGCCTATGTGGTCGCCCGGCGCGCGGCGCTGGCGAGCCAGGATCTCGATGCGATCCTGGACGGCCAGGTGACCTGGAGCGCCGCGTGACCTGGAGCCATCCGATTCGGCTGTCGGAGGTCGCCCGGGGCCGCATGAGCGTGCATCTCGAGCCCGACGCAGCGATTCGCGGCCAGATCGCCAAGGACCTGGGCCTGGAGAGCCTGCCGGCGCTCACCGCCGATATCTCGCTCAAGGCCTGGCTGGACGGGGCGGAGATCTCCGGCCGGTTCGACGGCGTGGTCGAACAGATTTGCGGCGTGACCCTGGAGGCGTTCCGGCAGCCTATCGGCGGCGAGATCGAAGTACGGGTGGTTCCGGCCGGCAGCGAGCACGCGCCGATTGAGTCGGCCGCCGGCGAGATCGAACTGGACCCTGACGCGCCCGATCCGCCGGACGTGCTGGAGGGCGACACCATCGACCTTGCCGCCTACCTCGTCGAGCACCTGGCTTTGGCCATCGATCCCTTTCCCCGTAAGCCGGGAGCGGTGTTCGACTACGAGCCCGAAACACGCGAAGAATCACCCTTTGCGGCGCTCAAGCGCCTGAAGGACAAAGAAGCGTGACCGTGGCCCGATTTGCATCGGAAGCCGCCGCCTGTATCGTCCCGCTCCGCGCACTCGCGGGGGTGGACCCAATTTCGTGACCCGATCCATGGTCGTTTCAATCGATGCGATGGGTGGCGACCATGGCCCGTCGATCACAATTCCAGGCTTGGCCGCCGCGGCCAAGACGCTGCCGGCGGAGGTGACGTTCCTCGCGCACGGCGACGAGGCCCTCATCGGGCCCGAACTTGCGCGCCAGCCGGCCCTGGCGGGCCGGGTGGAGGTGCGCCACACGGACAAGGTCATCGCCTCCGACGAGAAACCGGCCAACGCCGTGCGTCGCGGTCGCGGGGCGTCCATGTGGAACGCGGTGGAGTCGGTGAAGACCGGCGAGGCGGTGGCCGCGGTCTCCTGCGGCAACACCGGCGGACTGATGGCGATCTCGCGCCTGATCCTGCGGATGAGCGTGGATGTGGAGCGCCCGCCGCTGGTGGTGCCGTGGCCGGGCGTGAAGGGCGTCACGACCGTGCTCGACGCCGGAGCCAACATCGACTGCGACGCCGAACGCCTGGTCGAGTTCGCGATCATGGGCGAGGCCTATCATCGGGCCGCCTATGGCGTGGCGCGTCCGACCATCGCCATCCTGAATGTCGGCTCCGAAGACGTGAAGGGCCACGAAGAGGTCCGGCAGGCCCACGCCATCCTGAAGAGCGGCAAGTTCGACATCGATTATCGCGGGTTCGTCGAGGGCGACGACCTGTCGAAGAATCTGGTCGACGTGGTGGTGACCGACGGCTTCACCGGCAATGTCGCCCTCAAGACCGCCGAGGGCACGGCGAGCTACATCGTCGGCGAGCTTCGCGAAGCCCTGACGTCGACCTGGATGGCCAAGCTGGGCGCCTTGCTGGCCCGTCCGGCGCTCCGGTCTTTCGTCAAGAAGATGAGCCCGCCGCCGGCCGCGCCCCTGCTGGGGCTGAACGGCCTTGTGATCAAATGTCACGGCGGGGCGGACAGTCGGGATTTCGGCCAATCCATCGGCCTGGCCGTCGATTTGGCGAAAAGCGACTTCGCCTCGGAGATCGAACGGAATATGACCCGGCTCACCGCCGCGCTGGAAGCTGCGCCCGAACCCCCCGTCGAGGAGCCCTCCTGAGTTGACGAAGTTGATGCGTAGCGTCGTGACCGGCGTCGGCGGCTATCTGCCGGACGAAGTGGTCACCAATGCCGACCTGGCGAAGGTCGTCGATACGAGCGATGAGTGGATCATCGAGCGGACCGGGATCCGGCAGCGCCATCGCGCGGCGCCGGACCAGGCCGTATCCGACCTGGCCGTGGAAGCCGCCAAGCGCGCCCTGGTC
>DASUIJ010000382.1:0-5283 GCA_036279815.1 Phenylobacterium sp.
GACCAGGGCCGGGGCGGTGCGCAGGGTGTAGGCCATGGGATCGAGGCCTTTCTTGACCTGGCTCCACTTGAGCGGCATCGACACCGGCGCGCCCTCGCGGCCGCGCGGCGACAGCGGCGCGACCGCCGTGGCCATGCGATCGTTGCGCAGATAGTCGAGGAATATCCGACCGTTGCGTTCCTTTTTGGCCATGTTGATCAGGTAGCGATCCGGCGCGTCCGCGGCCATGGCCTTGCAGACATCGCGGGCGAAGGCCTTGGCCGCCGGCCAGTCTATGCCCTTGGCCTGCAAGGGCGTGACCACGTGAAGGCCCTTGCCGCCGGTGGTCTTGCAGAAGCTCACGAGCCCAAGGTCCTGCAGGCGATCGCGGACTTCTCGCGCGCCGGCGATCACCGCCTCGAAAGGGACGTCTGGGGCGGGATCGAGGTCGAACACCAGGCGGCCCGGCTGCTCCGGCAGGAAGGGTTCGGAATTCCACGGGTGCAGTTCGACGGCCCCGACCTGCGCCGCCGCGATCAGGGCCTCGACCCGGTCGAACTGGAGATAGGGCTTGCGGTCGCCCTGGACCTCGACCTCGGTGATCAGCGAGGACTGGCCCTTGCCGCTGTGGCGCTGGAAGAACTTCTGCTCGCCATGGATGCCGTCAGGCATGCGGATGATCGAGCAGGGCCGGCCCCTGATGTGATCGATCAGCCAGGGGCCGACCGCCTCGTAGTAGCGGGCCAGATCAAGCTTGCTCACCGGCTGGCCGTCGAGGGCGTCAGGCCACAGGGCTTTGTCAGGGTTGGAGATGGTGACGCCCATGACCGGGACGGATCCGTGCGGGGCCACCGTCCTGGTGCGCACGGTCGCCGCCCCCGGCGCGTGGACCTCGGCCTCGACCTCCTGGGCGGGCTTGTCCTCGCGCAAGGCCTTGAAGGCGGCCTGGCGAAGCTGGCCATCGGCCGTGAATCCCTCGTATTCGATTTCGGCCACCAGCAGCGGCTTCAGCCAATGGATCTCGCCGGTCCTGCGGGACGGACCCTTCCCCTTGAACGGGCTCTTATCGGTCTCCAGCGCCTTCAGCTTCGGTAAGATCCGCGCGACCTTCTCGCGCCCAAAGCCGGTCCCGATCCGTCCGACATGGATGAGCTCGCCGTCCCTGTGGACACCGGCCACCAGCGAACGGAACACGCCATGGGTGGTCGTATAGGCGCCGATCACCACCTCGTGGCCGCCGCGGCACTTCGACTTCGTCCAGCTCTCCCCCCGGCCGGATCGGTAAGGCGCATCGAGACGCTTGGAGATGATGCCCTCCAGTTGCATTCGACAGGCCGACTTCAGCACCGCATCGCCTGCGGTGACGAAGTGGTCGACGTAGCGGATGATCTGCGGCGCCTCGTCCAGGGTGGCCTGGAGGCGGGCCTTGCGTTCCGACAGCGGCAGCGCCCGCAGGTCCTCCTGGCCGGCGAACATCTGGTCGAATACGAAGAACACCAGATCCCTGGTTTTCCTGTCCGAGAGGGCCGCCTGCAGGGCGGCGAAGTCCGGCGCGCCCGTTTGATCCAGCGCCACCACCTCGCCATCGAGGATTCCGTCAGGCAGCTCGGCCCCCGCGGCGACGATCTCCGGGAACCTGGCCGACCAGTCGAGCCCCTTGCGTGTGAGCAAGGTCGCCTTGCCGGCCTCGGTCCGCAGCTGCATGCGGTAGCCATCAAACTTGATCTCGTGCGCCCAGCCGGGGCCGCCGGGCGGCTTCTCAACCGACCTGGTCAGCTGCGGCTCGATGAACTTCGGAATGGCCGCGACCGTCCTGGGCCGGCGGGTGGCCTTGACCTTTGTCGGCTGGATGAGTCCTGCGGGCCCGCCGTCGTCCGGATTGCTCCGCCAGACGGCGCCGGCGGCGGCGCCCTGCACCGTCATGAAAGGCTTGGCAGCCCTCCCTTTCCCGTTGGCGATCTCCGCCATGGTGCGCCCGGAGGCGACCGAACGGTCCTCGTCGCTGGGCCCGGTGACATTGCCGTCCACCGCGCCGGCATCGCGGTGCTTGATGAGCATCCACTGCGCCTTGCCACGCTCATCGCGCCGCGTGCGCACGATGACCCACGAACCATGCATCCGCTCGCCTTCCATGACGAACTTCAGCTCGCCCTTGGCCAAGGCGGCGCTGATGTCCTCAAAGTCCCTTTCGGGCGCCCAGTAGCCGCGGTCCCAGAGCATCACCGTGCCGCCGCCGTACTGCCCCTTGGGGATCGCGCCTTCGAAGTCGCCGTAGTCGAGGGGATGGTCTTCGACCTCCATCGCCAGGCGCCGGTCCTTGGGGTCGAGCGAGGGGCCCTTCGGCACGGCCCACGAGCGAAACGTCCCTTCGAACTCAAGCCGCAGGTCAAAATGCAAGTGGCTGGCGGCGTGCTTCTGGATGACGAAGCGGAGCGCCTCGGAGGGCACGACCTTGGCGTGCTCGCCGGACGGCTCGGCCGTCTTCGAGAAATCCCGCATCTCTTGATACTTGGTGAGTTTGGTCGCGGCCATCGATCGCTCCGACTGAGGTCAGACGGATCAACGAACAGCTTGGACGCGCGATCCGCGCGACGAGGAACGGCGTGAATCTTTTCCGGGACGCGCGCGTCGATCCGGACGGCGGCGAACCCCCCTCTGCGGCAGGGCGAACGAATCATCCAGAGAATCGTTGAGTCGAGTCAAAGCGCCGCACGGCCCAGTGAAGGACATCGACATGGCGTATCGCCCGAGCTGGCAAGGTCACCTGAAGCTCTCGCTCGTCACCTGCCCCGTGGCCCTCTACACGGCCACGAACGCCGGCGGCGATGTCCACTTCAACCTGATCAATCCGAAGACCAACAACCGGATCAAGATGATCACGACCGACCCGGAGACCGGGCCGGTCGATCGGTCAGACCTGGTGAAGGGCTACGAGGTCTCCGAGGGCGAGTACGTCCTGCTGACCGACGAGGAGATCAATTCGGTCAAGCTGGAGAGCACCAAGACCATCGACATCGAGCGGTTCGTGCCCGCCGACGACATCGACCGGATCTATTGGGACAATCCCTACTATCTCGCCCCGGACGGCAAGATGGCGCAGGAGGCCTTCGCCGTCGTCCGCACCGCCATGGAGAAATCCGGGCAGATCGCGCTGGGCCGCATCGTCATGGCCACCCGTGAACGGATCCTGGCCCTGGAGCCCCGGGGCAAGGGCATCCTCGCCTACACCATTCGCTCCGACGCCGAAGTGCGCAAACCCGACGAGATCTTCGCGGGCATCAGCGACGCCGGCGCCGATCCCGCCATGATCTCCATCGCCGAGAAGATCATCGAACAGCAGGAAGGACCGTTCGACCCCAGCCAGTTCGTGGACCGCTACGAAGAAGCGCTCAAGGCGCTGATCGAGGACAAGAAGAAGGGCCACAAGCCCGCGAAGGTGGCCGAGCCGGAAGACACCAACGTCGTCGACCTGATGTCGGCCCTTCGCGCTAGCCTCAGCGCCAGGGACAAGGGCGCCGCCAAGGCGACGGCGAAGCCCAAAGCCAAGGACACCAAGGCATCCGCGGCGAAGCCGAAGGCGCGCAAGGCAGGCTAGGCGTTCCGTCCCGAAGGCGCCACCTGGCCTGTCCCGTCAAGCGGGAGGGGCGCTCGATCCTGGCGCACTCCCTGATCGCGGGGGACAGGCGACCCGTCGCTGCGTCATGCGGTGCTGCAGCAGGGCCTCGATCACGATCACATGTCGATCCTGGGGTCTTCGAAAGCGATCGAACGGGTCGGCAAGATGGTGGTGTCGGCCAGCTGGTCGGCGTTGGCGAGCGATCCCGCCCTCAAGAACACCACAAAGTTCTCCCTCGGACGCCCGCACTAGACGCCGTCGATGGCGAAGGACCGCGACGCGATTTCGAAAATGGCGCCGGGCAATTTCCGAAATTCCGCGACGAGGGTCCGATCGGGCTGTCATTAACCTGACATCGCCTGACATCACCCACCCAGCGACGTCAGGCGCCGGGCGGCGAAGCTCCGGGAGTTCTCGATTCGGAATCGACAGGTGGCCCCTGGGATGACCGGCGCACCTGACAACGGAATTTCCGGGAAACTCAGAATCCTGCCAATCCGCGGGTCAGTTTTTGGAGTGTTTCTAACAGCGGCTCGCCACATTTGGGGACCCGACAGGGAACCCAAAACCCGAGCCGGTCAGGCTCGGGTTTAGGTATCCTCAATAAAATCAAGGAGATAAATGGTGGGTGCAGTAGGATTCGAACCTACGACCCGCTGATTAAGAGTCAGCTGCTCTACCAACTGAGCTATGCACCCGTACCGGTCGGAACGCCCTGGGGCTATCCGTCGGCAAGGGCGCGGAACATACTGGAAGCGGCGCCGAAAGCAAGGCGCTTGAAAGGGGTAATTTCTTGGCCAGGCGAGACCTCACCGGAGCGGTGGATTTCGGATATCTGGAAGGCTTCGCGGCCGGCGACGCCGACGTTATCGACGAGGTCCTGGCGCTCTTTCGCGAGCAGGCGGGTATGTGGTCGGCGATGCTCGATCCGGCGTCGGAAGGCTGGCGCGACGCCGTCCATACCATCAAGGGCGCCTCCCGCGGGATCGGGGCGTTCGCGCTCGGGGATGTCTGCCAGACCTGCGAGATCGAAGGTTCGTCCCACCTGCTGCTGGTGCGAGACGCCCTGGACGTGGCGCTCGCCGACGTGGCCGCTTACGCCCACGAGCGGGCCCTCCAGTCGCTGAAGGGGCCGCGCCCCTAGGCTGCGATCTGGATGGCGGTCTTGGGCGGGTGGCGGATGGGCAGCAGCGCTCCATGAGAGCCGCAGCGTAGCAGCCACTCCACCGGCCCCATGCGATAGCGACCGAGCCACCACACGCAGAACACGCCTTGCGCGGCCCAGATCGCCGCGGCGACCGCCCACAGCTGCCAGCGGTCGAAGCGGCCATGCAGCCCCAGGCCGTAGAACAGGGCCGCGCCGATCAGGGACTGGCCCAGATAGTTGGTCAGGGCCATCTTGCCCATGGCCGCCAGGGGACCCGCGAGCGCCTGCAGCAGGTTCGCCCGCCACAGCGCCAGGATGGCGCCCAGGTGGCCCAGGGTTATGGTCAGCCGTCCGGCTTCGAAGGCGAGGGCGGGCTCCCAGACCTCGGGCTGGAATCCGCCTTTCCACATGGCCCAGAGCCGCCAACCCCGGATCGTCAGGCCCAGGGCGTAACCCGCCGCCGCCATGCCCAGATAGAACCGGGTCGACCTTTCGCCGGCCAGGACGCCCGCCTGGAGCAGCAGCATTCCCAACATCATGA
>DASUIJ010000383.1:0-13974 GCA_036279815.1 Phenylobacterium sp.
ATGCGCGACGCCCGTTTCCTGGAGACCGAGACCCGGGCCGCCCTGGCGGCCGGCCCCTGGCCCAGCCGGGCGCCCGACCGCAACATCGCCGATCTCAAGGCCCAGATCGCCGCCTGCCAGGCCGGCGCCTCGGCCGTCTCCGAGATGATCCGCGCCTTCGGGGCGCCGGTGGTCGCCCGCTACATGACCTTCGTCCAGGACAACGCCGCCCAGGCGGTGCGCCGCGCGGTGGGCAGGCTCCGCGACGGACAGGCCCGCGTTCCCATGGACGGCGGCGGCGAGATCGTCGTCGTCACCACGGTCGACGCCGCCCGCGGCGAGGCCACCCTCGACTTCACCGGTTCGGCCGACCAGCTCGGCTCCAACTTCAACGCCCCTTCGGCCATCGTCGACGCCGCGGCGCTCTACGTCTTCCGCACCCTGGTGGACGACGACATTCCCCTGAACGCCGGCTGCCTGAAGCCGCTGAAGATCCTCACCCGCCCGGGCTCCATGCTGGATCCGGCCCCGCCCGCGGCGGTGGTCGCCGGCAATGTCGAGACCAGCCAGCACGTGGTCGACGCGCTCTACGCCGCGCTGGGGGTGATGGCCAACGCTCAGGGCTCGATGAACAACTTCACCTTCGGCGACGAAGACCGCCAGTACTACGAGACCCTGTGCGGCGGCGCCGGGGCCACGGCCGCCCATGCGGGGGCCAGCGCCGTCCACACCCACATGACCAACTCCCGCCTCACCGATCCGGAAGTCCTGGAGCGGCGCTTCCCGGTGCGGGTCGAGGCCTTCGGGATCCGGCCAGATTCGGGCGGGGCGGGCGCGCGGCGCGGCGGCGACGGCGCGATCCGCCGAATCCGCTTCCTGGCGCCCATGGACGCGGCCCTGCTCTCCACGCGTCGGGACCATGCGCCGCAAGGGATCGCGGGCGGCGGGCCGGCCCTGCCGGGACGACAGCGCTTGATCGCCGCTTCGGGCGCTGTAAAGGAGCTTCCGGGCTGCTTTTCGGTCGTCGTCCAGTCCGGCGACGTGATCGAGATCGAAACTCCCGGAGGCGGGGGTTACGGACCGGTTCCCGCCGCATGACCGCCGGAATTCCAAGGTAACGCTTCTGCATGACCGCCCTGATCCTCGCCCTGGCCCTGTTCGCCGCCCAGGACCAAACCGCCGCGCCCGCCGAGGCTGCGCCCCCCGTCCCGGCTGAAGCCGCGCCTGCCGCTCCGACGGCGCCGTCCGCGCCCGAGCTGCCCTATCCTCCCGGCGCGCCGCAGGACGACTACGGGCTTGTCGCCTGGTGCTACGGGGCGCTGGGCGGCTATCTCGAACTGCACGACCGGATGATCCCCGAGGTCACCCGGATCGAAGGCGCCTTCCGGCGGCCGGGGTCGAACCTCGCCGACGACATGAAGACCTATTCCGACATGCAGAAGATCAGCCGCAACAACATGAAGCTGTTCTCCCGCGCCATGGAGGCGGCGGAGCGCGCCAGCCTGCAGCCGATCAACACCCGCGGCGCCGCCGCCGTGCAGAAGGGCCGCAGCGGCTGGGCCGGCGCCGCCAACCTGCCGGTCCGCTCCGTCGCCCAGCAGTGGATGGGCTGGGCGCTTCCGGCCCGCTGCGTCCCCACCGCCCAGGCCCTGGAGGCCCGGGCCAAGCTGATGGGCGAGGCCTTCAAGGCCAACGAAGTCCCCGCCGAGCCCCTGGCCGCGACGCCTCCGGCCGTGACGGAAACCACACCGCCGGCGAAATCCGATACGATTGTGCCAGTTCCGGTTGAGCCGGCGCCGACTCCTTCTTAGATAACACGCAATCTGACCCGGCCCGGGCGACGCGACGGCCGGATCACCCCGAGGTTCTCGTTGGCTTCCCCCTCGAGGACATCCCTTGGGCGGCCCCCCGTGGGCCGCCCTTTTTTTGGAACGAGCCGCCGTCGAGGGGACTTATATTTTTCAACGCGTGTGCGCGCCTGCTAACCTCAAGAGAACAATTGAATCTGTATTTTGCGCCACGCGAGGACTTCCTCCAGTTGCGACTTCGCTGGAGCGAAGGGAAATGTCAGGGACCCACCCAGTGCTCAAACCGGTAGCCGTGGCCGCGACGACTTCCGTTTCCGTGGGCCTCATCGATTTGAGGAAAGTCGACCGGTCGCGGTGGGACAAGGACGTGGCGCGCGCCGGCGCCTCGATGCGCTCCGCCTACGCCCACCTCCACCGCTTGGGGTTGAAATACACCCTGCGGGGCCAGCCCCGGATCTTCCATGTCTACCTGGACCAGGATGGCGCCAGGACCCAGATCGGTCACTACACCCTCATCCATCGGCCTGGTCACTACACCTTCTATGACGGGATCAACCTCTATCCCGAGCATCGCCACCACTGGGAAGCGGCCATGCGCGCGGCCATCGCCCAGGCCGGACCGGGCCGCTACGACTACGGCTGGCAATGGAATCCGGAGCCGGCGCGGGATGCGGAGCTGGCGGCCATTCCCGGCGTCCGCATCGTCTCCACCCGCAACATCCTGATCCAGGGGATCGATTTCTCGAACTGGCCGACCTGGGAGGCCTATTACCGGGACGTCAGCGAGAACACCCGCCGAAACGCCAAGAAGGCCGAGAAGCTGCACGCGGATATCGGCGTCGTCGTCGTCACGGGCCTGGCGACCCTGGCGAAGGTTCCGGCGCTGGTGGCGATGCGCCAGGCGATGTACCGGCGCAAGAACCTCCCGTTCAATCCCCTGCGCATCTTCGCAGGCTACGTGCTCAACATCCTGGCCTGCCCCGACCAGGCGATGATCGCCCTGGCGGTCGGCGACGGCCGGGTGCTGGCGATCCAGAACAACGTCGAGTTCGCGGATTTTCACTACTACCTGGACGGCGCCGCGGCGAACGACACGGAGGGAGGCGCCTGGTACCTCCAGCTGGCCATGCTCCGCCGCGCCTATGAGGCCATTCCCAACGGCAAGTTCCTGATGGGCTACACCGACCTGCCGCTGGACGACCAGCTGGCCGAAGGTCTGCTGCGGTCCCGGCGGTCGCTGCGGGTCACCGACTGGCCGACCAGCCTGATCCGGTTCGAGTTCGACCCCGCCGCGGCGGCCTAGGGCCTCCTCGCCCCGTTCAACCGGGACGTATCCCGCTCCGAATCAGGACTCTCCCGGCCGGCGCAACGCCATCACCCGGTGAAGCAGGTCGTCATCGGCGATCAGGTTGCGGAGCACCCCCTCCAGAACCCGCGCCGCGCCGTCCAGGTCATGGTCGGACAGGCTGGCCGCCGCCTGGCGGTTGGCTTCCGTCAGCAGGTCCACCGCGCTGCGCCCCACGTCCATGCCTTCCGGCGTCAGGCCCAGCACCACCTGGCGGCGGTCGCGCACGGCATGTTCGCGGGTGACCCACCCGACCGCCACCAGCTGGTCGATCATCCGGGTCAGGGTCGTTCGGTCGATCGAGGTGAAGCTGGACAGCTCCTTCATGGTGCAGCCGGGAAACCGGGCGATCGCCAGCATCGACCGATATTTCTCGACCGTCAGCCCGAGGGGCTCGAACCGTCGACCCAGGTCGCGGTCACGGTGGCTCGAGGCGGCGGCCACGAGGTGGAGAAGATAGGTTTCGCGCCCCGCATCCAAGATTCGGCCGGTGACGACTGAGGAGGACGATACAGCGGACCCAGTGTCGGACATTTCCCCAGTATCGGCGCGAATTGCACAGGGTCACAAGTTACAATTGTCCCGTTTTCCAACCGAATTGTTCGCCTGCAATAGGTGTATTTGCACTTTTCTGTTGCACCACTTCCTGGCGAGCGATATCGAAATCAAGCTTCCTTTCGGGCGACGGATTCCTGATGGCTCACCTCCCCCGCGACATCGGTGAACAGATCGCCGGAGAGCGTTCCAAGCGCCGGCAGCTGATGGAGTTGATCCGCCGATTGCTCGGAATCACGCCGCGCGCCGAGACCGAGGGGCCCAAATTCCCCAGACGATCCGGCGGAGATCGGGTGTAGGCTCAAGGCCGACCCATTGCAGTCACGGAGGCGCGCCATGGATGGCCCGCACCTGATCTACTTCGCCGACCCCATGTGCTCCTGGTGCTACGGCTTCTCGCCGGTGATCGCCGACGTCCGTCGCGCTTTCGGACGCGCCCTGCCGATCCGCCTGGTGATGGGCGGCCTGCGCCCCGGTACCGACACCCTGATGACCGAGGCGGCCAAGACCGAGATCAAGACCCACTGGGCGCACGTCCACGAGGCCTCGGGCCTGCCCTTCGACGGCGCCGTCCTCGACCGGCCGGACTTCATGTACGACACCGATCCCGCCGCCCGCGCCGTGGTGCGGGTCCGCCGCGAGGATCCGGACCTGGCCTTGAGCTATCTGGGCCGGGTTCAGAAGGCCTTCTACGCCGAGAACCGTGACGTCACCGACCCGGAGGTGCTGGCCGACCTCGCCGAGGAGTTCGGACTGGAGCGCGAGGCGTTCCTGGCGGACTTCGACTCCGACGACCTCAAGCACGAGACCTGGCGCGACTACGGCACGTCCCAGCGCGCCGGCGTCACCGGCTTCCCCACCCTGGTGGCCGGGCCCAGCGCCGAGGGGACCTATGGCGTGGTGACCCGCGGCTTCCAGCCCGGCGAGCGGATCCTGGCCATCCTCCACGCCTGGCTGGAAGGCCCGATGGCCGGAACCGCCTGATCGCGGTCCCGGGCGGTCCGTGGGCCGCTCAGATGATCGGCTTTTCCTCGCCCCACCAGAGCGGCGAGCGGCGGTGGTCGATGAATTTCTTCTCGTCTTCCAGCAACAGGGCGGAGGCCTTGCGGGCCGCCTCGTCCTGCATGCGGGCGCCCAGGTCTTCCAGGCTGTCGTACCAGAGCTGGGCCACGCCATCGAAGGGCGCGGGGGCGTCGCGGCTGGCGCGAAGGGGCTCGGAGAATTCGTCCGGCATGGAGTGCATCTGGACGTAACGCCGGATGCCCAACACCTCGCCGACGCTCTTCACCAGGGGGCCGTGGGTGTTGAACCAGTAGTCCTGGAATTCCGACCGGCTGAGATGCGGCAGGCGGACAAGGCAGAAGGTGAGTTTGATCATGCGGCGGGCTCCGGGCGTCGTGGACCCGGAGCCTAGCACCGATCAGAGGCGATCAAACCCGTCGGCTCCGATCAGCGCGGCGCCGCGAGGTTGTGCAGGTCGTCCGGCAGGAGGTGAGTCCTGGGTTCCTCCTGGCGCCACGGCGCCCGCGACTGATCGACCCGATGGGAGGGCCCTCGGGTCAGCATCCGCTGCAGCGACAGCGCCCAGCCGAATGGAACGTCCTTATGTTGCTTCGACAGTTCCTCCATCTCCCGTCTCCTTTGTCTGGTGTTGTGGAACGGGCTGAATTTGAGGCGACGGGGCTGAAGTGACAAACGGGTCCTCCTCGTGTATCCATCAGCTACCCTTATGTCAGATCCCCTCTCCTCCATCCCGCTCAGCACCATCCGCATCTTCGAGGCCGCCGCCCGGCTGAAGAGCTTCACGCGGGCGGCCCAGGAGCTCGGAGTCACCCAGGCGGCCGTCAGCTGGCAGGTGAAGGCCCTGGAGCAGCGGCTCGCCCAGCCCCTGTTCCTGCGCCTGCCCCGCGAGGTGGCGCTGACCTCCGGCGGCGAGCGCCTGGCCCGCGCCGCCACCGAGGCCGTCAACCTGCTGCGCACCGCCATCTCCGACATCACCGAGACCGCCGAGGGCGTGCTCGCCATCACCACGATCCAGACCCTGGCCACCCAGTGGCTCGCGCCGCGGCTGGGCGCGTTCCAGGTCGGGCATCCCAAGGTGGCGGTCCGGGTGGACACCTCGGAGCGGACCATCGACCTCGTTCGCGAGCCCTTCGATATCGCCATTCGTTCCGGGTCGGGCGCCTGGCCGGGCCTGGAGAGCCTGTGGCTCTTCCCCTCCTTCGTCACGCCGCTCCTGACCCCGGCCCTCATCGGGCAGATCGGCGGCGTCCAGCGCCCGGAGGACCTGCGCAAGGCTCCGCTGATCGGCCTGGACGAGGAATGGGACGCCTGGTTCTGCGCCGCCGGCGCCGCTGACGGACCGGCCCGCGCCGGGCCGCGCCTGGTGTCCGACCTGCAATCGGTCGAGGTGGCCAGCGCCATGGCCGGCCAGGGGGCGGTCCTCGCCTCGCCGATCTATTTCGCCGCCGAGATCGCGGACGGCCGGCTGGTCCAGCCGTTCGACATCACCACCGACTACAGCCCGGGCATCTGGCTCGCCTATCCGACCGACCGCCGGCGCTCGCCCAAGATCGCCGCGTTCCGCGACTGGATCACCGCCGTGGTCGCCGACGACCCCAGGATCGCCCGGTTCGCGCGGGGCTGAAGACCGCCTAGGACGTGGCGCAGGTCGACAGGTTCACCGGCCCCGCAATGTCCTTGCGCACCCACTGGCCGTTGGTCTTGGCGAACAGGGCGCCGCCCGAGGCGGGGTCGTAGGCGCCGCGAATGGGGTTCCACTCGCTCCAGCTCATGGCGGCCACCACCTTGGCGGTGACGCCCTTGTCCTGCGGCCCAAGCGGCGCCTCGACCTTGCAGTCGACCTCGAAGGTCTGGCAGGCCTTGCCCTCGGGAACCTTGACGGAGCAGGCCGGCGTCCTGGCGATGTCGCCGCGCCAGGCGAGGATCGCCTTCGACAACCCGGCGTTGGGATCGGCCGCGTCCGCGGCGGTCTTCTGCTGGCAGCCGGCCAGCGCCAGGGCCGCGCTTCCCGCCAGGATCAAGTTCGCAAGTCGCCTCAAAGTCCGCTCCGCGCTGGGCTGCATCAGGTTTCCGGCGCCCTTATCACGAGGATCAAGGCGGCCGAATGGCGCTCCAGCCATAGTGCTTATCTTGAGGCGGCGCATGAACCCGGCGGAGGCGATCGCGCACGACCTCCCCCAGGCTGAAGGCGGCTCCGGCGCGGGTGTCGCCAGACCCCGGGTCGCCTCAGCGCGCGGCGACCGAGCGCTTCACGCAGTCGGGGCGTTCCCAGACCACGCGCTTGAAGTTCAGGGTCAGGATGTCGCTTTCATCGGTCGGCGCGCCCTGCTCGCTGGTGAAGCCGATCAGGATCGGCTTGGCCGGGTTGCCGGAATAGGTGTTCGAGACGTAGACGTCCTCGAGCATCATGCTCAGCGGCTCGCCGTTGGGATCGACCATGTCGAAGCGGGCGATGGCCCCGCCCATGCCGCCCAGGGCGGGAAGCGACTTGCTCTCCGGCATGCGCATCACGCGCACGCTCAGCGCACCGCCGCCTTCGTCGCCGCGGCACCCGGAGGGCAGCTTGGAGATGCCGGTGATCTGCATCCACTTCTTGTGGCCCTGGGCGACGACCTCGCCCTTCACGCCATCGATCTTCATGTAGCCGTCGAACGGCTGGGCCAGCACAGGCGCGGCTTGGGCGGCTACAGTCATGGCGGCGGCGAACGCAAGCAACGTCTTCATGGTCATTCTCCCGTGTGCCGTCCTGGAACAGGCGCGGCCCCTCGGGCGGTCTACAATCAGGAAACGCGCCAGTAACATCGAGGTAATCGGTTCGGGCAGCGTCCCCCTGGGAAATTCGCAAAAAGGGCGTAGGGTTTTCGGCGGACCTGACAAAACCGGAGGCCTCCATGGACGCCCACCTTCAGTCCCAGACCGATCCCGAACTGATCGCCCACGAGCGCACCTACCACGTGTTCAACGTGCTCTTGCGCTGGTGCATGCTGCTGCTGGCCGTGACCATCCTGTCGCTGACCCTGTGGTTCGCCACGCCGGCCGGCTTCTGGGGCGCCCTGGTGGTGGGAACCCTGGTCTTCATCGCCGGCTACATCTTCCTGGTGCGCCACGAGGAACGCCAGCCGCTCGACGTCTGGGTGGAGGGCCGCTAGGCCCCCCGGCCCCGACGACGGCGTCAAGAAATCCTATAGGCGGACTCTGAATTACTCCGCCTGCCCCCATCTCAAACCCTCTGGCGCTCGCCCCGTCCCGATGGGATTTAGTCGCGGCAGGCCCAAACCGGAGGCTCCCATGCTCTTTCGTGCGCCCGAGGCTCATTCCCGTTCGTTTGTGAAGGCGGTCAGCTGGAGGGTGCTCGGCAGCATCGACACCTTCATCATCAGCTATTTCGTCACCGGCCAGCTGGTCTTCGCCGCCTCCATCGCGTCGGTGGAGACCGTGACCAAGGTGGTGCTCTTCTATTTCCACGAGCGGGTCTGGACCGTGGTCCCGTGGGGGCGCGCGGTTCTTCCCGCGGCGGGGCCGGCGGCGATCGAAGCGGCGCCGCCTCCGGCCGCCGAGCCCACGGCCGCCTAGACCGGTCACCGCGCGGCCCGGCGGCCCATGGTCAAGCCCGCCGCCGCCCGCCATAGTCGTCGCCTCGCGCCGGTCTCGCGGCTCGCAGGGGGATGGGCATGGTCGACGACACCCTGGGGCGCGCGCCGACCCGGCCGCTGGACAACCCGACCCTGGTGATCGCCGGCGCCTCGGTCGGCGCCCTGTTCGAGTGGTACGACTTCTTCCTCTACGGCTCGCTCGCCTCCTACATCGCCAGGCACTTCTTCGCCGGCGTGGACGAGCGCGCGTCCTTCACCTTCGCCCTGGGCGCCTTCGCCGCCGGCTTCATCGCCCGCCCCTTCGGAGCCCTGGTGTTCGGGCGCATCGGCGATCTGGTCGGACGCAAGAACACCTTCCTGGTCACCATGCTGATCATGGGGCTTTCCACCTTCCTGGTCGGCCTGCTGCCCGGCTACGCCACCCTGGGCGTCGCGGCGCCCATCCTGCTGGTGGCCCTGCGCCTGCTGCAGGGCCTGGCCATAGGCGGGGAGTACGGGGGCGCGGCGATCTATGTGGCCGAGCACGCCCCGCCCAGCCGCCGCGCCTTCCACACCAGCTTCATCAACGCCATGGCCAGCGGCGGGCTGGTGATCTCGCTCCTGGTCATCATCGGCTTTCGCCTGGCCCTGTCGGAGGCCGACTTCCAGGCCTGGGGCTGGCGGCTGCCCTTCCTGGTCTCCGCGGTCCTGCTGGGCGTCTCCCTGTGGATCCGGCTCAAGCTGGGCGAGAGCCCGGTCTTCCAGCGCATGAAGGAGCAGGACACCACCTCCAAGGCCCCGCTCTCCGAGACCTTCGGCCAATGGAAGAACCTCAAGCTGGTGGTCACCGCCCTGTTCGGCGCCATCGCGGGCTCCACGGTCATCTGGTACGCGGCCCAGTTCTACGCCCTGTTCTTCCTGCAGCGCCTGCTCAAGGTCGATGATCTGCAGACCTATTTCATCATGGCCGCAGCGGTCGCGATCGCCATTCCATCCTTCCCGATCCTGGGATGGCTCAGCGACAGGATCGGCCGCAAGCCCATCGTCCTGGCCGGCTGCGCCCTGGGCGCCCTGAGCCTCTTTCCGGCCTTCCACGCCCTCACCGAGGCCGCAAACCCCGCCCTGGCCCAGGCCCAGCGCAACGCCCCCGTCGTGGTCCACGCCGACCCCGCCGCCTGTTCGATCCAGTTCGACCCGGTGGGCGCCAACCGCTTCGACGCCACGGACTGCGACATCGCCAAGTCCTATCTCAGCCGGGCCGGCGTCAGCTATCGCAACGCCGCGCTCGCGGCCGGCGCCCCGACCGAGATCCGCCTGGGAGACCAGATCCTCCGCGTCCCCGATCCCAGGGGCCTGACGCCGCAGGCCCGCGATCAGGCCATCGCCGCCTTCAAGGACCAGGCCCAGGCCGCGCTTTCCGCGGTCGGCTATCCGGCCAAGGCGGATCCCGTCCGGGTCGATACGCCCCGGGTGATCGCCATCGTCGCCTTCCTGGTGATCCTGGCGGCCATGACCTACGCCCCGGCGGCCGCCTTCCTGGTGGAGCTGTTTCCCGCCCGCATCCGCTACACGGCCCTGTCGTTTCCCTACCACCTGGGGTCCGGCTGGATCGGCGGCCTGCTGCCGGCCACCGCCTTCGCCATCGTCACCACCAAGGGCGATATCTATTCCGGCCTCTGGTACCCGGTCGTCATCGCCGGCGCCGGAACCGTCATCGGCCTGGTCTTTCTGCCCGAGACCCGGGGCCGCGACATCGAGGCGTAGGACGGAACGCCGCTTCGCCTTCACCTCGCCTCATCCATCGCGCATGGAAGGCGCGTGGACGACATCATTGATTCCGCGCCCCAGGAGCACCGGTCCCTTTCGGACCTCCTGCTGACCCTTGCCGAGGACAGCACGGGAAAGATCAGCGTCACCGACATCATGCACCACTTCGGACGCCGGGCGTTCGGGGCGGTGCTGTTCATCCTGGCCATCCCCAACCTCCTGCCCTTGCCGCCGGGCAGTTCGACCGTCCTGGGCATGCCCCTGCTGATCATCGCGCCTCAGCTCGCCCTGGGCGCCCGGAAGCCCTGGCTGCCGGGGCCCATCGGCCGGCGGACAATCGACCGCGCCGCGCTCTCCCGGCTCTGCCGGCGCGCCGCGCCCTGGGTCAGCCGGGCGGAGCACCTGACCGCGCCCCGGTTCGCCTTCGCCTTCGGCCGTTTCGGCGACCTGATGATCGGGATCGTCTGCACCCTGCTGGCCGCCGTGCTGATCCTGCCCATTCCGCTGGGCAACATGCTGCCGGCCGCCGCCGTGGTGACCCTGGCGCTCAGCCTGACCCAGCGCGACGGACTGCTGACGATGCTGGGCTACGGGCTTTCCCTGGCCAGCGCCGGCGTGTTGTTCATCACCGGCCACATCGTGGTGGGCTCCTTCGTCGGGTTGGGAGCCATGGCCGGCCTCTGGTGACCGCCCCTGCGCCGGACGCTACGCCTTCGCCCGGTCCCGTGCTCCAATGGGCGGCGACGACGGGAGGACCGGATGGACATCAAGGCCCTGGCGGACCTGGCCATCGACGAGGATCCGCACGCTCCCTGCCTGTGGATTCCCTCCGAGCACTGGGACGACTTCTGCGTGGCGGTGCGGCGCAGGCCCAACCTGATCGGCGCGGTGATCTATCGCGACAAGACGATCCGCGACGGCGGGCCGGGCTCCGATCTGGTCACCGGCAGCGACCAGGGCCGCCCCTGGCGCCGCTGACGGCGGCTTCGGCTAACGCGAAGCCGTCTGGGTCGTGCCGGCCCCCAGGGCCGCCTGCACCGCGTCGTGATAGTCGAACACCGTCATGCCCTTGCCCATGGCCGGCCCCGCCGGCTTGCGCCCGCAGACCCGCTCCATCAGCTCATGGTCGTCGGAACCCGGCTCCGGGGACTGCCATTCGGTGGGGTTTTCCACCGCGCGCACGGTGCGGCCGGCGGGATCGACGAACCGCCGCGCCAGGTCTCGGGACTGGCCCACCCTGCACGCGAACTCGCGCCGATAGGCCACCATCGTCGCCCCATCCATCGGATAGCGCACGATCAGATAGACCCAGGCGCGGGTGTACGGCCCTTCGCGATCCACCGTGGATGTGTCGTAGACCAGGACGCTTCGGCCCTTGTGGAAGCTCGCCGGCGCGAAAGGCGCAGCGGCGCAGGCCGCCGATCCGGCGAGGCCGACGACCATGGCCGAAAGTCCGATCAGCATGTGTCGCATGCCCAAGCTCCATCCTCTGGGCCGAGAGGCCGTCCATTCCGGCACGGTCCAAGGCCAACGCACGTTGCGGCTACAAGTTGCGGGCCGGCCGCCGCCTCAGGCCAGGCCGACGCTCGCCGGCAACGCGAACGCCCGGAATCTGGCGGGCGCCTGCATGGCGGCCCGCGTGGCCTCGCGCATGTTGAGGAAGTGCTCGGCGTCCTGCTCGGCGGAGGCCCACTCGATCCCCCTGGACTTGCGGACCAGATACTCGAGCCCGTTGACGTTGGTACGCGCAACAATCGCTACAGAGGCCATCTGACCCTCCACCCCTTGGCCGAGTGTTCCATTCCGGCTCGGCGAAACATCGAGGTTCAACTCCCGTACCAGCTGTGTCGCTCTCGCCCGGGGCGGGAATCCGAAGCCTTCGCGGCGTGAAATATCCTGGGTTTCCCTATCGGCGGCCGGCCAACCTTTAATGTCTCCTAATCTGGAGCCGGCTTATTTGCCCAGATTCAAGTATATCTTGGTTTCATTCTGGGATTTCATTCGACAACCGCCGCGACAATTCTAATCTTCTTTCCGGGTTTCGACTTCTGGGTGACGTCATGACCGGCCCTGCCCCCCTTACGCCCGCGGCGATGGTCGGCGCATTCTGCGTCCTGCTGCTCGCCGCCCCGGCCCGCTGCGACCCCTGCGAGGCCGTCCCCGCCGGGGGTGAAACCCCAGCCTTCCTCCAGCCGGGCGCGACCTTTTCGGGGCCCGTGGTCCATGTGGGCGACGGCGACAGCCTCTGCGTCGCCGTGGGCTCCGGCCGGTCCAACTGGGTCGAAGTGCGCCTCTCGGGCTTCTACGCCCCCGAACTCAGCGAGCCGGGCGGCGCGGCGGCGCGGGCCGCGCTTCAGCGGGCCGCCATGGGCCGCACCGCCAACTGCCGCGCCGAAGATCGCAGCTACGACCGCATCGTCGCGGCCTGCGACGTCGGCGGCCGCGACATCGGAGACCTGCTACGGGCGTCCGGCGCCGAGGAAGGCGGCCGGGCCTATCGGCCGCGTCTCGCACAGGCCGCCGAGACCCCGGACTTCAGCGTCGCCCCGCCGCCGTCCTATGCCGCGCCCGCGGAACCCGAGGCCGCCGTAGAGCCCGCGCCGCAGCCCTCCAGGAAATCGCGGACGCCTCACGCCAGGAAGGCCGCCCCCCAGGTCGCCCCGGCGTCGGCCCTCCCCGTGCAGGTCGCAGCCCCCGTCCCGCCGTCGCCGAGACCGGCGCACTGGTGGGATGCGCTGTTCGCCCAGGCGGATCGCATTCCGGTCAGCATCCTCACCCTGGCCTTCGCCAGCCTGGGCGTGGTGCTGATCATGCTCCTGCGCCCGCCTCCGAAGGAAAATCCGCTCAAGCGCCGCTAGGCGGCCCGCCCGGTGCGGAACGGAGCGGTGGCTCCCCCGCATGGTCGGCGATCTGCTTCGCGCCGTCCTCCGGGCCGCCGAACCTTTGAATCACCACCGTCCAGGGTTCCCGGCCTTCGCCGTCACTCTCCGGAGCCAGGGCCCGCCGCACCCCGTACTTCTTGGGCGCCAGCATGGCCGTGTGCCAGCGCAAGGTCTGGATGCGTAGCCGGTCGGCGCGGACCGTCTCATCCGAGCTCTCCAGTGCGATCTCCAACGCCAGATCGAACAGCAGGTCTGCGGCGGCGTCCTTGGCCCGTGCATACATTTCTCGGAAGTCGTCGTCGCTCCGCACCCATCCGCAGATGGTCGAGGCCGCCGGCATGGCGGGGTCGGCGCCGATGGAGACCACGGTTTCCCCAGCCGCGATGCGGGCGCAGATCGCTTGCGTCAGTTCGTGGGTCCTGATCGAGACCCTGCCGCCCCGCCGCCCGCTCCGCTTCAGCATGCGCCGCCACCGCCGTGTCTCGTCCGCCCGACGCTCCTGGGCCAGTTGCCGCGCCTGCGACACCCCCCGAGCCGCCTCGAAGGCGGTCGCGAACTCCGGAATCCGCCGGGCCCAGTCGCGCATGGTCCAGGCCGACGGCATGCCCGGCTCGGCGGACAGCGCCTTCTGGCTTACCCCGGCCGCGAGCCGCGCGCAGATCTCCCGCCCCAATTCCGGCGAATAGCGCACAGGCGCCCGAACCCCGGCGCGAGCCGGCGGCGGCGAATGGGAGGTCATGAAGGCTCCTGCATCGTGAGGGAGCCCAAAAACGTCTCACGGACGGCTCGGTCCGTCAAGAACAAAATAGGAACACTTGATCCTTTGACGAAGGTCGACCTGCTGAGGGCGGCGCATGACCGCCTTCCGAACAGCTGCTATCCGGGCGGACTTGGGGCACTGTCGCGGCAATCCGCTGGGCGGCCCTCCCCGGGGGCCCGTCCGCCTACTTCTTCGCCAGGTCCGGCCGCGAGGCGAGGAACGCCGCCCGCTCCGACGGCGTCAGCACCTTGGCCTTCTTCTGCCGGCTCACCTTCGGCGTCGG
>DASUIJ010000384.1:0-11693 GCA_036279815.1 Phenylobacterium sp.
TGGCGGTGGGGATGATCGCGTCGGAGTCGATGCGCAGGCTGCTGGAGCCCGCCAGCGTCGCGACCCTGCCGGTGATCGTCACCGCCGCGATCGGCGTGGTCATCAACACCGTCACGGCGATGATGTTCATGCATGGCCACGACGACCTCAACGCCCGCGGCGCCTTCCTGCACATGGCCACCGACGCGGGCGTCTCCCTGGCCGTGGTGGCGGGCGCGACGGTCATGCTCCTGACCGGCGGCCTGGCCTGGCTCGATCCCCTGCTCAGCCTGGGGATCGCGGTGGTGATCGTGCTGGGCGCCTGGGGCCTGCTGAGGGATTCCCTGAACCTGGCCCTGGACGCCGTCCCGCCCGGGATCGACGTGGACGCCGTGCGCGTGTGGCTGGGCGAACAACCCGGGGTCACCGACGTCCACGACCTGCACATCTGGGCCATGAGCACCACCGAGACCGCGCTCACCGCCCATGTCACCCGGCCCGCGAACCTGGACGCCGACGACTTCCTGCACGCCACCTGCGAGAGCCTGGCGCGCCGGTTCGGGATCGGACACTGCACGCTGCAGGTGGAGACGGGCGACGCGGCCGTCTGCCGCCTCTCTCCCGCCGAGACGGTTTGAGCCTGCTCCTCCCGCTGTACGCCGCCGTCACCGGCCTGCTGGAGCCGCTGGCGCCCGGCCTGCTGCGCCGGCGCGCCGCCCGGGGCAAGGAGGACGCCCAGCGCATCGGCGAGCGGCTGGGCCGAGCGGGCCTCGCCCGCCCGGAGGGGCCGCTGGTCTGGCTGCACGGAGTCAGCGTCGGCGAGGGCCTGTCGCTGCTGCCGCTGGTGGCGGCGCTTCGGGCCCGGCGCCCCGACCTCGCCCTCCTGGTCACCTCGGGCACCCGCACGTCCGCCGAACTGCTCTCGAAACGCCTTCCCCAAGGCGTGATCCACCAGTATGCGCCGGTCGACGCGCCGGGCGCGGTCGGCGGTTTCCTCGACCATTGGCGGCCGGCCCTCGGGATCTTCGTCGAGAGCGAACTGTGGCCCAACCTGATCCTCGGCGCCCGGCGGCGCGGGGTGCGCCTGGCCCTGGTCTCGGCGCGGATGACCGAGGGCAGCGCCAAGGGCTGGGGCCGGGTCAGGGGCGACGCCGCGACCCTGCTCTCCGCCTTCGACCTCATCCTGCCGCAGGAGGACGAGACCGCGGCCCGGCTCACCCGCCTGGGCGCCAGGGTGGGACCGAACCTCAACCTCAAGCGGGTCGGCGATCCCCTGCCCTGCGACGAGGCCGAACTCGCGCGCCTGCGCTCCGCCCTGGACGGCCGCAAGGTGATCCTGGCCTCCAACACCCATCCCGGCGAAGAGACGATCATCGCGCAGGCCGCCGCCGGCCTGCCCGCCCTGCTGCTGGTCGCCCCGCGCCATCCGGAGCGCGGCCGGGCGGTGGCCTCGGAACTCGCCGCCCGCGGCCTGAAGGTGGGCCGTCGCTCGGCCGGCGAGCCCCTGACCGCCGACCTCGACGCCTACGTGGCCGACACCTTGGGCGAGATGGGGCTGCTCTACCGCCTGGCCGACGTCGCCGTGATGGGCGGCAGCTTCGTCGGGGGGATCGGCGGCCACAATCCGCTGGAGCCCGCCCGCCTGGGCGTGCCGGTCGTCACCGGCCCGCACGTCTTCAACGCGGCGGAACTCTACGCCGAGATGCTGGCCTGCGTGGCTTGCATCCAGGCGGCCGACGCGGCGGCTCTCGCGCGCCACCTGGGCGGCCTGCTCGCCCACGACATCGTCCGCCGCCAGATGAGCGACGCCGCCCTGGACTATGCCGAGCGCCAGGGCGCGGCCCTGGAGATGGCGCTGACGGAACTCAAGCCCATGCTGCCGAAATGAAGCTGCCGACCCCTCGCTGGTGGTACGTCCGATCCGGCGCCCCGGCCCCGGTGGCGCGCACGCTGCTGAAGCCGGTCTCCTGGATCTGGGCCTGGGCGACGGCCCGGCGGATCGCCAGGGCCCACCCCCTCGACGTCGGCCCGCCGGTCATCTGCGTCGGCAACCTCACCGCCGGCGGGACCGGCAAGACCCCCGTGGTCCGCGAGCTGCTTCGCCGCCTGGGCGGCCACGGCCTGTCGCGCGGCTATGGCGGCTCCCTGGCCGGCCCGGTCCGGGTCGACCCCTCGCGCCACACGGCGGCCGAAGTGGGGGACGAGCCCCTGATGATGGCCGCCGACGCGCCGATCTGGGTGGCCCGCGACCGCGCCGCCGGCGCGGCGGCGGCGGCGGCGGCGGGCGCCACGGTCATCGTCATGGACGACGGTCACCAGAACCCGTCCCTGAAGAAGGCCCTGAGCCTGGTGGTGGTGGACGGCGAAACCCGGGGCGGCGAGTGGCCGCTGGGCGACGGTTCGGTCTTCCCGGCCGGTCCCCTGCGCGAACCCCTGGCGGTGGGCCTGGCCCGGGCCGACGCGGTGGTGCTGATGCTGCCCGCCGACCTGGAGGCCCCGGATCCTGAGCTGCTGGCGGTGTTCGGGCGGACCCCGGTGCTGATCGCCCGGCTGGTGCCCGCCGCGCCGCCGCCGTCCGGCCCGCAGCTGGGCTTCGCGGGCGTCGGCAAGCCGTGGAAGGTCGAGCGCGCCCTGAAGGCCGCCGGCTGCGAGCTGGTGGAGTTCGCCGGCTTCCCCGACCACATCGCCTATGACGAACGCACCCTCCGGACCCTGGCCGACACCGCCGCCCACCATGGCGCCGGCCTAGTGACCACGGAGAAGGACTGGATCCGCCTGCCGCCGGAGTGGCGCGCAAGGGTCGCCGCCTGGCCCGTCAAGGCGGTGTTCGAGGACGAGGCGGCGCTGGACGCCCTGCTGGCGAGGGCGCTCTAGGCCGCGCCGGCCCTCTGGGCGTACTTCCAGGCCGAGGCGGCCAGCAGCGGAACCCGGGCGGCCATGGCGGCGGCCTGCGGGCTGTTGGCGGTGCCGTCGCGGGCCCGGCCGACGATGCCCTGGCAGATGCCGGCCAGCCGGAACATGTTGTACGAGAAGAACCAGTCGAGATCGCGCAGGCCCGTGCGGTTGGTCCGCGCGCAATAGGCGGCCACGGCTTCGTCCATGGTCGGGATGCCGTGGGCCTTGAGGTCCGGAAGCGCGGCGATGGTGCCGTTGACCCAGTTCATCAGCAGGTAGGTGAAGTCGGCCAGGGGTTCGCCCAGCGTGCCCAGCTCCCAGTCGAGCACCGCGATCACCCGCGGCTCGGTCGGGTGGAACACCATGTTGTCGAGACGGTAGTCGCCGTGGACGATGCTGGTGCGTTCCTGCTCGGGCAGCGACTTCGGCAGCCATTCGATCAGGCGCTCCATGTCCTCCAGGTGCTCGGTCTCCGAGGCCTTGTACTGCTTGGTCCAGCGGTCGACCTGACGGCCCATGTAGTTGCCGGGCTTGCCGTAGTCGCCCAGGCCGATGGCCTGGTAGTCGGTGTTGTGCAGGTCGGCCAGGGTGTTGATCTTGGCCATGAAGATCGCGTGGCGTTCGGACGGCTCGTACTGCGGCAGGGTCTGGTCCCAGAGGATCCGGCCCTCGACCATGTCCATGACGTAGAACCAGGTGCCGATCACCGCGTCGTCGGTGCACAGCCCGTAGGAGCGCGCCACCGGGAAGCCGGTGGGATAGAGCGCGGTGATCACCTTGTACTCGCGGTCCACCGCGTGGGCCGACGGCAGCAGCTTGCCCGGCGGCTTGCGCCGCATGACGTATTTCTTGGCGGGCGTGATCAGCTGGTAGGTGGGATTGGACTGGCCGCCCTTGAACTGGCGCACCTGCAGGGGACCGGCGTAGCCCGCCACATTGGCCTTCATCCAGGCGTCGAGCTTGGCCTCGTCGAACCGGTGGCTTTCCGCCACCTCCTTGGTGCCGGAATTAAGGGCTTCGCGTTCCTGCTCTGCGGCGTCGGCCATGGTCCGTTCCCCACTCTGTCTTACGCTTGTTTGAACCGACCATACCGATCCCTCCCCCAGGGCGGCAAGCGAAGAGGCGAGGAGCGTACCCGAACTTCGAAGAATTAACCCCGCGCCGCGTCCCGGTCGAGGGCGCGCCAGCCGATGTCGGAGCGGTGGAATCCGCCCGGCCAGTCGATCTTCGCCACGGCGGCATAGGCGCGTCCGCGGGCCTCCTGGAAGGTCGCGCCCCGGGCGCAGACGTTCAGCACGCGGCCGCCGGCGGCGCGCAGGGTCCCGTCCGGGTCACGCGAGGTTCCGGCGTGGAAGACCACCACGTCGGGGCCGAAGTCCTGATCGGCCCCCTTGATCACGGAGCCGGTCTGCGGGGCGCCGGGATAGCCGTTGGCCGCCAGGACCACGCACACCGCCGCCTCGTCCCGCCACACGGGCGCGGGCATCTCCGCGAGCCGGCCGGTCGCGCAGGCCATCAGGTAAGGCACGAGGTCGCTTTCCAGGCGCAGCATCAGGACCTGGCATTCCGGATCGCCGAACCGGGCGTTGAACTCCACCAGCTTGGGGCCGTCGGCGGTCGCCATCAGCTCCACGAACAGCGCCCCGCGATAGGGGGCGCCCTCGGCCGCGATGCCGGCGAAGGCCGGCTCGGCCAGGCGGGTGCGGACCTGGTCCACCAGTTGCGGTGTGAAGACCGGGGCCGGCGAGTAGGCGCCCATGCCGCCGGTGTTGGGGCCCTTCTCGCCGTCGAAGGCGCGCTTGTGGTCCTGGGCGGCGCCGAACACGATCGAGGTCTTCCCGTCGCAGAGGGCGAAGAGCGATCCGATCTCGCCTTCCAGGAACTCCTCGATCACCACCCGCGCCCCGGCCGCGCCGAACCGGCCGCCGAGGGCGTCGTCGATGGCGGCTTCGGCGGTGGCGAGATCGGGCGCGATGACCACGCCCTTGCCGGCGGCCAGTCCGTCGGCCTTGATCACATAGGGCGGCTTGAACCGGCTCAGCGCGGCCTTGGCCGGCCCGGCGTCCTCGAACACGCCGTAGGCGCTGGTGGGCAGGCCGTGGCGATCGCAGAAGGCCTTGGTGAAGGCCTTGGAGCTCTCCAGCTGTCCCGCGGCGGCCACCGGCCCGAAACAGGCGATCCCGGCGGCCGCCAGGGCGTCGGCCAGGCCGGCCTCGACCGCGCCCTCGGGCCCGATCACCACCAGGTCGGCGGCGATCTCCCGGGCCAGGGCCACCAGGGCCGGAACGTCGGTCGGCTTGATCGCCCGCAGTTCCCCCAGCGCGGCCATGCCGGGATTGCCCGGCGCCATGACCAGGCGGCCGGTCAGCGGCGAGGCGGCGATTTTCCAGGCCAGCGAGTGTTCGCGCCCGCCGGAGCCCACGATCAGGATGTTCATGGGCCGGGGCTTTCGCGCGCCAGGCCCGGCGGGTCAAGCCTGTGGCTGGGCGCCGATCCAGCGTCGCACCGCGCGGGCGGCGCGTTCGGAGGGGCCGTCGGCCGGATGGCTGGGCGGCGCGGTGATCTCCAGCACCACCCCGTCCGGGTCGGCGAAATAGATCGACTGCTGCGCGCCGTGGTCCTCTTCCCAGTAGCGCACGTCCGCCGCCCTCAGCCGCCTGCGCCATTCCGCCAGGTCGGAGACGGCGTCGGCGGCCATGGCGTAGTGGCGGACGTCGGGGGGCAGGTCGCGATAGCTGGGCTGCGGCGCCGACTTCAACTCCACCAGCACGATCTCGCCGCCCCCCGGCAGGGCGAAGATCATCATCAGCCAGGGGTAGTCGCCCCAGTCGTCGCCCTCGTGGGCTTCGACCAGAGGCAGCTCAAGAACGTCACGGTAAAAGGCGAGGCTCCTGCCGGCGTCGGCGACGGGAAACACCACGTGGTCCAGCTTCAGCATCCGGCCCTCCCTGATGGGAGCGCGCAGAATACCACCGGTCCGCCGATCGCGCGCGCCGCTCAGTCGCGGGCGTCGACGTCCAGGGAATAGCCGGCGGAGCGCACCGTGCGGATCGGATCGACCTCGGCCGCGTCGCGATTCAGCGCCTTGCGCAGGCGCCCGATATGGACGTCCACCGTGCGGGCCTCGACATAGACGTCGGAACCCCAGACCGCATCCAGCAGCTGCTCGCGGGAGAACACCCGGCCGGGATGCTGCATCAGGTAGTCCAGGAGCCGGAATTCGGTGGGGCCGAGGTGGAGCTCCTTGCCCGCCCGCTTCACCCGGTGGCTGACCCGGTCGATCACCAGGTCGCCGCAGCGGACCCGGTCCTCGGCGAGGCCCGGGCGGATGCGGCGCAGGACCGCGCGGATCCGGGCCGACAGCTCGCTCATGGCGAAGGGCTTGACCACGTAGTCGTCGGCGCCGGTGTCGAGGCCGCGGATCCGGTCGCTCTCCTCGCCGCGCGCGGTCAGCATGATGATCGGCAGGTTGCGGCTTTCCGACCGCTGGCGCAGGCGGCGACAGACCTCGATCCCCGAGACCTTGGGCAGCATCCAGTCCAGCACCACCAGGTCGGGCAGGCGCTCGGAGACCAGGGTCAGGGCTTCCTCGCCGTCGGCGGCCACGACGACCTCGTAGCCCTCCTTGTCGAGGTTGTACTGCAGCAGGGTCGAGAGGGCGTCCTCGTCCTCGACGACCAGGATGTGCGGGATCACGGCGGCTTACCTCAGGCGCGAAGGGAGTCGGTCTTGGGCCGGTTGGCCGAGATCATTTCCTCGCCGGTGATCTCGTAGTGGACGATTTCGGCGATGTTGGTGGCGTGGTCGCCGATCCGCTCGAGGTTCTTGGCCACGAACAGCAGGTGGGCGCAGGCGGTGATCGTGCGCGGGTCGCCCATCATGTAGGTGAGCAGTTCGCGGAACAGGCTGTTGTAGTGCTCGTCCACCTCGTCGTCGCGGGTCCAGACCAGGACGGCGCGATCGACGTCGGAGCTGGTATAGGCGTCCAGGACATCCTTCAGACGGCTCAGCACCAGCCGCCCCATGCGCTCGATGGAGCGGGTCAGGGGGGTCATGGGCTCGGCCTCGGCCAGCACCAGGGTGCGCTTGGCGATGTTCTTGGCCAGGTCGCCGCAGCGTTCGAGATTGTTGGCGATCTTCATCGCCGCCACGGTCTTTCGCAGGTCGTTGGCCATGGGCTGGCGCAGCGCGATCAGGCGGATCGCCTTTCGCTCGATGTCGGCCTGCATGACGTCCAGCCGCTCGTCGCGGCCGACCACCTGCTCGGCGAGGGCGGTGTCGCGCTTGATGACCGCCTCGATGCCGTCGGCCACCTGGGCCTCGGTGAGCCCGCCCATCCGCGCGCATTCGGCGGTAAGGGTGTTCAGCTCGTCTTCGAAGGATTTGACGATGTGCTCGTTCATGGGTGCGCCCTCAGCCGAAGCGGCCGGTGATGTAGTCCTGGGTGCGGGTGTCCCGCGGGTTGGTGAAGATCTCGTCGGTGGCCCCGGCCTCGACCAGCTTGCCCATGTGGAAGAAGGCGGTCCTCTGGGACACCCGCGCGGCCTGGGCCATGGAGTGGGTGACGATGACGATGCAGTACTGGTTCCGCAGCTCGTCGATCAGCTCCTCGATCCGCGCCGTGGCGATGGGATCCAGGGCCGAGCAGGGCTCGTCCATCAGGATCACCTCGGGGCTGACCGCGATGGCGCGGGCGATCACCAGGCGCTGCTGCTGGCCGCCGGACAGGCTGGTGCCCGGCTGGTGCAGCCGGTCGGAGACCTCGCCCCAGAGGCCGGCCCGCTTGAGAGACTTTTCGACGATGGCTTCCAGTTCGGCCTTGCCCGTGGCGATGCCGTGGATGCGCGGGCCGTAGGCGACGTTCTCGAAGATGGTCTTGGGGAACGGGTTCGGCTTCTGGAACACCATGCCCACCCGGGCGCGGAGCACCACGGGGTCGATCGCCTTGCTGTTCAGGTCCTCGCCGTCCAGCTCGATCCGGCCCAGGACGCGGGCGCCCGGAATCGTGTCGTTCATCCGGTTCATGCAGCGCAGGAAGGTGGACTTGCCGCAGCCGGAGGGGCCGATCAGGGCCGTGACCGCGTTCTCCGGCACGTCGAGGGAGACGTCGAACAGAGCCTGCTTGTCGCCGTAGAAGACATTGACGTCACGGGCCCGGATCTTGATCGCGCCGGCGGGCGCGGCGGCGTGATCGTGATCCACGGCGATGTGGATGGCCGCGGGGTGGGCGTGGGCCTGGGCGTCTTCGCGCTGGGCTGTCATGGCGGGTCTCGAGGTTTGACGCGGGATCATCGGCTCACCACCGGCGTTCGAAGCGGCGGCGGAGCAGGATCGCCGCCATGTTCATCGTGATCATGAAGACGAGCAGCACCATGATCGCTCCCGCGGTGCGCTCGTGGAAGGCGCGTTCGGACGCGTTCTCCCAGATGTAGACCTGGACCGGCAGCACGGTGGCGGCGCCGGTGAAACCTTCGGGCACCCCCGGCACGAAGGAGATCATGCCGATCATCAGCAGGGGCGCCGTCTCGCCCAGCGCGTGGGCGAGGGACAGGATCGCCCCCGTCATCACGCCCGGCATGGCCAGCGGCAGAACGTGGTGGAACACCGTCTGGGTCTTCGAGGCCCCGATGCCGAGCGCCGCCTCGCGGATCGAGGGCGGCACCGCCTTCAGGGCCGACCGGGTGGCGATGATCACCGTCGGCAGCGCCATCAGGGCCAGGACCAGGCCGCCCACCAGGGGGGAGGACCGGGGCACGTGCAGCCAGTTGATGAACACCGCCAGGCCCAGCAGGCCGTAGACGATCGAGGGCACCGCGGCGAGGTTGTTGATGTTGACCTCGATGACGTCGGTCCAGCGGTTCTTGGGCGCGAACTCTTCGAGATAGGTCGCGGCCATCACCCCGATCGGCACCGCCAGCAAGGCGGTGACCAGCAGCATCATGGCCGACCCGACCACCGCGCCCAGCACCCCGGCCTGCTCGGGCTCGGTGGAATCGGAGCGGGTCAGGAAGCCCACGTTGAAGCCCGAGGAGACCAGGCCCTTGGCCTTGAGGCTGTCGAGCCAGCGCAGTTGCTCGTCGTCGAGCTTGCGCTCGGTCTCCGGCGTCGAACGCTCGATCTCGCCCTTGTAGTAGAGCGCGCCGTCGGCCTTGACCGGGCCGGTGACGGTGATGGTCTTGCCGATCAGGCCCGGGTCCGAGCGGACCTTCTTCAGCAGCTGGAACCCGAGGTCGTTGGACAGGATCTGCATGACCTTGCCCGAGCGGGTTCCGAACTCGTCGTCCTTGGTCCCCAGCCTGGCCAGAACCTGGTCGGCGATCATCACGTCGAAGTTCGAGCCCGCGATGTCGTCGGCGTGGATGCGCGCGGGATCCACATAGACCGGCACGGTGACGCGGTAGTCGATGAAGGTCGTATAGCCCTGGGCGACGATGCGGCCGACCAGCAGGACCAGGAAGGCCAGCGCCACGACGATCGCGACCTGGCCGTAGAGCCGGAACCGCAGCTCCTGGGCATGGCGCTTCTTCAGCCGCGACTCGACGGCCTGGCGCAGCGACGCGGAGGTGGGAGGGGCGGCGTCAGTCATACTGTTCCCGGTACTTCTGGACGATGCGCAGGGCGACGATGTTGAGCAGCAGCGTCACGCAGAACAGGGTCAGGCCGAGCCCGAACGCCGAGAGGGTCTTCGGGCTGTCGAACTCCTGGTCGCCGGTCAGCAGGGTGACGATCTGCACGGTGACCGTGGTCACGGTGTCCAGCGGATTGATGGTGGTCTTGGCCTGCAGGCCCGCGGCCATGGTGACGATCATGGTCTCGCCCACGGCCCGCGACACGGCCAGCAGCAGGGCCGCCATGATCCCCGGCAGGGCGGCCGGCAGGACCACGTTCTTCACGGTCTCCGAACGGGTGGCGCCCATGGCCAGGCTGCCGTCGCGCAGGGACTGCGGCACGGCGTTGAGGATGTCGTCGGACAGCGAGGAGACGAAGGGGATCAGCATGATCCCCATCACCCCGCCCGCCACCAGCGCCATCTGGTTCTGCACCTGCGACAGGTACTGGCCGAGGCCGTCGAAGGGGCCGCCGATCAGCATGGCGCCGATCCCGTTGAACCCGGCGCGGAACAGGGGTCCCACGGTCAGGGCGGCGAAGAAGCCGTAGACCACGGTCGGCACCCCGGCCAGGATCTCGAGCATCGGCTTGACCACGGCGCGGGTCCAGGGCCGGGCGTATTCGGACAGGTAGATCGCGGAATAGAGGCCGACCGGCGCGGCCACCATCATGGCGATCATCATGATCAGGAAGGTGCCGGCGAACAGCGGCACGGCGCCGAACGCGCCCTTGGAGGCGAACTGGTCGGAGCGCATGGCGATCTGCGGGTTCCACTCGGTCCCGAACAGGAAGTCGATCGGCGAAACCGCCTGGAAGAACCGCCAGCTCTCCCAGACCAGGGAGCCGACGATGCCCACCGTGGTCAGGACCGCGGTGACCGAGCACAGGATGAACAGTCCGGCGATCCAGGCTTCTACCTGGTTGCGGGCGCGGAAATCGGGCCGGACCTTGGGATAGGCCAGGAAGACGCCGGCAAGGGCCAGGACGGCGGCCGCGGCCACCCCGCCATAGCCGATCAGCCGCCCGAGGCGCCGCGCCTGGGCGACCGTGCCGTCGAGGGCCTGCTTCTGGGCGCCTTCGTAGATCGTCTCGCTGGGCCGGCCGCCCTCGGCGATGGCCCGCGCGTCGTCGAAGAACACGTCCTGCTGCTGGCCGCTCATGGCCTGGACCGCGGCGGCGGGCTGGGCGCGCAGCGCGGCCACTTCGATCCGGTCCCCGAACCCGGCGATCGCCAGCAGCACCAGGGCGGCCGGCGCCCCGACCCACAGGGCGACAAAGCCTCCGTAGTAGCCGGGCAGCGAGTGGAGACCCACGGCCTTGCCGTCGGCCTGGGCCAACGCCTTGCGTCGGGCCGCGAAGAAGGTGGCGCCGGAGAACAGGGCGAGCGCCAGGAGGGCGACCCAGGTCAGCATGAAGTTCCGCTATCCAGTGGTTCGAGCACGCGGGCGGGAAATCTCCGTCCGGCCCCGCATGGGCCGGAACCTGCACGGGGATTGCTGTCGCCTTACGACATTTCTACGACAGTTTTGTAACGCCGCCCATGGTGGCCGTCGGGGCCGCCATCGGGAGGTAGACCGTGAAGGTCGCGCCCTCGCCCTCGACGCTCTCCACCGCCATCCCGCCGCGGTGCCGGTTCATGATGTGCTTGACGATGGCCAGGCCCAGCCCCGTGCCCGAGCGATCGCCGCTCTTCTGGCCTTCGACCCGGTAGAACCGCTCGGTCAGGCGGGGCAGGTGCTCGCGGGCCAGGCCCGGCCCGGTGTCGGAGACCCGCAGCACCACATAGGCCTCGTTTCCGCGATCGGGGGTGAGCAGCGACATGCGCGAGGACGAGGAGGACTGCGCCGCCGTCGCCGCCTCCGCCGTCTGGCCGGTCTTCACCGAGATGCGCACCGCCCCTTCGCGAGGGGAATATTTGAGGGCGTTGTCGACTAGGTTCTGGATCACCTGGACGATCTGATCGCGGTCGCCGACCCCCACGGCCTGGCCGGGGTCGGGCAGGTCGGTCTCCAGCCGAACGCCCCGGTCCCGGGCCAGCGGCCCCAGGGCGTCGACCACGTCGATCACCGCCAGCGCCAGGTCCACGTCGCCCGCGGGCGCGATGTGCTCGTTGAGTTCGATGCGGCTGAGGGAGAGCAGGTCGTCGATCAGGCGGCTCATCCGGTCGGCCTGGGCCTGCATGATGGCCAGGAACTTCTCCCGCGCCGCCT
>DASUIJ010000385.1:0-4631 GCA_036279815.1 Phenylobacterium sp.
CGCGCCGCGATGAGGTTCCACGATGGCCGTCCGCCCTTCCCTGGGCCGACAGCATCCCCGATAAGGATTAAGCCATTGAAAATCGCGGGTTTACACCGATAGCGTGCGCTGGGGCCGCCAACGCGGATCGAGTGTGCCGCGGATTGGGCCCCGGCGCGTGAGCGCCCCGGGGCCCGTCGGCGTCAGTGCTTGGCCATCGCGTCGGAGGCCATCGGCTTGGCCATGGCGTCGCCCTTGGCCATCGACTTCTTCATCATCTTCTTCATCGGCTTCTTGGCCATCTTGTCCGAAGCCATCTTGTCGGACGCCATCTTGTCCGAGGCCATGTGGTCGTTGGCCATGGCCGAGGCCATCGGCTTTTCGGCGGCCATCTGGGCCGAGGCCGAGCCGGCGACGGCGAGGCCGAGGATCAGGGCGGCGGCGGTGAGTTGGGTCTTCATGGGCAGTGTTCCTCTCAACAGGAAGCCGGTCAGTCCGGCGAACGCGACGCCGAAGTGACGACGCATGGGCTCATGCCGGCGAGGGGGGCCTCGCCGGCGGGAGTTCGGGAAGGGGTGGGGGGCCCTCAGGTCTTGGCGGCGGCCAGGATCGGCCCGCCGGGGCCGGCCTGGACCAGGATGGCGGTCTTCAGCTTGGGGGACTTGGACGGCGGCAGGCTCAGGGTCTGCGCCCGGCCGTCGAACACGCCGAGCCTGGTCAGTTCACGGACGACATTGCGATGGGGCAGGGTTTTCCCCGAATTCTCTCCGCGCTTGATCGGAACCTCGACGATGTCGGGGTCATAGCGGACCAGCCAGACCTGGGCCGGGGCCGAGGGCTTTCCGGATGCGGCGATGGTGACATGGTCGGCGGCCAGGGTCAGGGCGGGGCCGGCCGGCGCGGCGGCCTTCTTCGCGGCCCGGTCGATCTCGGCCAGGGTCGTGCCCACCACGTCCACCCGGCCGTTGATCACGACCTGCGGGGTCCAGACGTTTCCATGGTGAAGGCCGCGGGCGTAGTCCCACTGGCGGTCGGTATAGGCCTTGGAGGCGAAGGTGTCCTTCCAGCCCAGATCGTCCCAATAGGTGACCCCGAAGCTCAGGGCCAGCACGTCAGGGCGCTGGGCGAGCCTGGCCAGGTTGGCGTTGGCCGGTGGGCAGGACGAGCAGCCCTGGCTGGTGAACAACTCCACCACCGTCAGCGGCCCGGCCTGGGCGTGGACCTGTCCCGCCGCCGCCAGTCCGATGCCGGCGATCATCGCCGCAAGCCTCTTCATCCGGTTCGTCTCCCGTCGCAGGCGCCCCTCGGGGCGGCTCCACGATAGGTTCGTTCACGGCCGCGGATTGGTTACATCGGGGCGGGAAACGCCGGAGCGGGCGCGACGCCATCGGTTTGTGCGCGCGGCGATCCCTAAGGACGGGTCAGCTCGCCAGCACGTCGGCGCCCAGGCTCTCCAGGTCGGCGCCGCCGTCCATGACGCCATCCGCCAGGCCCGGCGCGCCCGCCAGCACCTGGCCGGCATAGACGCGGGCCAGGGCGGCCTTGGACTTCGACCAGTCGTCGGTTCCCGCCGCCACTTCCAGAGCCTGCCTGCCCAGCATCCAGCCGCCGATCACGTCGCCCGCCAGCTTCAGGTAGGCCGTGGCGCCGGACAGGGCGTCGGGGCCCTTGTGGGCCAGCATCCAGTCGGTGGCCCGCTCCAGGGCGGCCACCCCGGCGTCCAGCCGGGCGCCCACCGTCTCAAGCCCGGCGGCGGCCTTCAGCACCAGCGCCGTCTCGTGCATCTCGGCGCACAGGGCGTCCATCACCGCGCCTTCCTGCATGGCCAGCTTGCGGCCGGCCAGGTCGATGGCCTGGATGCCGTTGGTGCCCTCGTAGATCGGAAGGATCCGGGCGTCGCGGTAGTGCTGGGCGGCGCCCGTCTCCTCGATGAAACCCATGCCGCCGTGCACCTGCACGCCCAGGGAGGCGACCTCGACGCCCACGTCGGTGGACCATCCCTTGGCGATGGGGGTGAACAGCTCCTGCCGCGCCTTGGCGACGGCGCGCTCGGCCTCGGTGGGCGCCAGCCGCGCCAGGTCGGCCAGCACGCCGGTGGTCAGGCAGATGGCGCGGGCGGCCTCGGTCTTGGCCCGCATCAGGGTCAGCATCCGGCGCACGTCCGGGTGGCCGAAGATGTTGTCGCCGCCCCAGGCCGCACGGCCCTGCCTGCGGTCCTGCGAGAAGGCCAGGGCCTGCTGGAAGGCGCGTTCGGCGATGGCCACCCCCTGGACCCCGACCTGCAGCCGGGCGGCGTTCATCATCACGAACATATGGGGCAGGCCCTGGTTCAGCTCCCCCACCAGCTCGGCCTTCGCGCCTTCGAACAGCATGACGCAGGTGGGCGAGCCGTGGATGCCCAGCTTGTGCTCGATGGAGCCGGGACGCAGGTCGTTCAGGGTTCCGACCGAGCCGTCGTCGCCGACCAGTTTCTTGGTGGCCAGGAACAGGCTGATGCCCTTCACGCCGGGGGGCGCGTCCGGCGTGCGGGCCAGGACCAGGTGGCAGATGTTCTCCGCAGCGTCGTGGTCGCCCCAGGTGATGAAGATCTTCTGGCCGTACAGGCGGTAGCCGCCCTGACCGTCCGGCTCGGCGCGGGTGGTGACGGCGGCCAGGTCCGAGCCGGCCTGGGGCTCGGTCAGGTTCATGGTGCCGGTCCATTCGCCGGTCACGAGCTTCGGCAGGACCAGGCGCTTCTGGCGTTCCGTGCCATGCAGGGCCAGCGCCTCGATGGCGCCCTGGGTCAGCATCGGGCAGAGGCCAAACGCCATGTTGGCGGCGTGGACCATCTCGAACACCGCCAGCTCCATGGCCTTGGTCAGGCCCTGGCCGCCATGGTCCGGATCGGCGGACAGCGAGTTCCAGCCCTGGGCCACGAAAGCCCGGTAGGCGTCGGCGAAGCCGGGGGCGGCGGTGACCTTGCCGTTCTCGTAGCGGGCGCCGACCTGGTCGCCCTTGCGGTTCAGCGGCGCGAGTTCGTTCTCCGCGAAGGCGCCGGCGGACTCCAGCACGGCGGCGACGGTGTCCTCGTCGAGGTCCGGGAAGGCCTGGCCGACCAGGCCCGGATGGCCGGCGGTCTTCAGCGCCAGGGCCAGACTCTTCAGAGGCGCGCGATAGGTCATGGAGGTCTCCGTCTCGATCCGGCCGGTTTAGGCCAACCGACCTCGGGCTCCAAGGGTGGACGACGCCCGCCGGCGCCCCGGGTCGACAGATCCCCGTCGCGGCGTATGCTTCCTCGAACCCGCCGATCACAGGCGGAGCGTGGGAGCGCGGGCGATGGGTGAAATCCGGGAGGCGCCGTTTTCGGCGGTGGAGACCGATGTCGGCCTGGCGGGTCCGGTCCGGAGACCGACCAACAGCGCCAAGTCGGCCAAGGGCTCGATCCACGACGACGCCACGGCCCAGAAGCTGGGCTTCCGGGGCGGCACGGTCGCCGGCAGCGTCCACATGGAACAGTTCCCTCCCCTGATGGCCGAGGCGCTGGGATCGGACTGGCATCGCACCGGCGGGCTGTCGCTCTACTTCCTCAACGCCACCACCGACGGCGAGCCGGTGCAGGCGTTCTGCGGCCGCGTCGAAGATCGCCCGGAGGGCGGCCGCCGCGCGCCGGTCTGGATGATCGACGAAGCCTCGGGCCAACGGGTCTGCGAGGGCACGGCCTCGGTGGGCCCGCCGGACGCCTTCTCCGCCCTGCGCCAGCGCCTCGCATCCGTGCGCCCGCCAGGGGAGCTGCGCCTGCTGGAGGGCCGGACGCCGGAAGACCGGGTGACCGACGTTCCCGCCAGGCTTTCCGGCGACCGGGCGATCAGCCGGCTGGACGTGATCACCGAGGACCTGCCCGCCTATCACGACGCCTCGGTGTTCGGCGAGATCGTCGCCACCCCGGCCATGGTGGTCCAGGCGATGCGCGAAGTGGAGGTCCCGCTGTGGCGGCCGAAATCGCCCTATGTGGGCATGTTCGGCGCCATCGAGGTCCAGATGCTGGACGGCCCGGTCTTCGTCGAGCACGACTATCTCTGCGACGGCGCCATCCTGGCCCTGTCGGATTCCCCCAAGACCGAGGTCATCTGGTACGAAGCCGTCCTGAGGGACGCCAGGGACCGGCGGCCGGTGGCGCGGATGATCCTGATGTCGCGGCTGGTGAAGGCGTCATCGGCGCTCTGGGCGACTTAGCGCCCCGGCGAGCCCAGGAGCGTCTCCAGGAACTCCGTGTCGGACCAGACCGCCGCGCCCCCGCGCCGCTCGGCGACCGCGTCGCGGAGGCTGAAGCTGGCCAGTCGCACGATGGTCATCCGGCGTGACGGGATCACATAGAGGCGCTGGTCGCCGGCGCCGGCGGCCACCACCAGATCGGCCGGCAGGCGCGCGGCGTTGCGCCCGAAGTCGCTTGACGGGCCTTCGCCGCCCGCGGCCTGGGCGTGGGGCAGCCACCAGGTGATCCCGTATCCGGGATTGGCCGCCGAACTCCGGAACAGCTGCCGGAAGGTCGCCGGGTCCACAAGGCTCCTGCCGCCCGCCTTGCCGCCGGCCCGCACGAACTCTCCGAAGCGCACCCACTCCCGGGCCGTCATCACCGCGCCCTGCGGCATCAGGGGGTCGCCGCCCGGGGTGCG
>DASUIJ010000386.1:0-3818 GCA_036279815.1 Phenylobacterium sp.
GAGCCTCGGCGAGGTCGGCGGGCGGATCGACGCCTACTACTATTGTCCGCACCACCCGGAGGCGGCGGAGGACGCCTATCGCCACCCCGACCCGCCGGACCGCAAGCCCAATCCCGGCATGCTGCTGCGCGCCATGTCCGACTGGCCGGTGGACCCCGCCCGCTCGATCATGGTCGGCGACAAGGACCGCGACATCGAAGCCGGCCGCCGCGCCGGCGTGCGCGCCCTGAAGTTCGAGGGCGGGAACCTGCTGGCCTTCCTCGCGGACGAACTCACCCCGGCCTGAACCGCGGAGCCGGCCGCCAAGCAAGGGCGCCCGGCATGCGGATGGGTCGGAGCTGCGCCGCGCCGCCTATCCCTTCACCGTGTTGATCTGGGCCTTGGCGACCGAGGCCTTGACCACCGGGATCTCGTCGTCGGCCAGGGGTTTCATCCACTTTTTCCGGGCCATGGCGGCCTCGACATAGGGCGCGAGCTCCGCCGCCTTCTTCGCCTCGCGCTCGGCGACCTGCGCCTTGAATTCGCCCATCACCTCGGCGGCGAACAGCTCCAGGGACTCGCAGATGTGCTGGTGCTTGTTGCGGCCGGCCTGCTGCATGAAGATCACCTGGTCGACGCCGGCGTCCTGGAAGGCCCGGATATGGTCGCGGATGTCGGCGGGCGTGCCGATGCCGTTGGCGTTGCGCTCGGCCATCCGGGTCGCGGCGATGATCTCCTCGTCGCGGGCGCCGCGGGCCTTCTGGAAATCGGCGAACAGGGTGGAGCGGCCGGGGGTGACGTCGTGCGCCACCAGGGCGTTGACCGCGTAGCCGAAGAACTCGAAGCCCTCCTGCCCGCGCCGGATCGCCTCGGCCCGGTCGTGGTGGACGGAGAAGTTGGAGACCATGGCGATGTTGGCGTTCACCGCGTGGCCGATGGGCGTGCACTGGTCCGACTTGATGATCCCGTAATAGATGTCGGCCCAGTTCCGCGCCTCTTCCGGATTGACGAAGGAGAAGGCCAGGGCCCCGACGCCCAGGGAGGCGGCGACCTTGATGGTGTCGCGGTTGGTGCAGGCCATCCACATGGGCGGATGCGGCTTCTGCATCGGCTTGGGAACCACGTTGCGGCAGGGGAAGGAGAAGCCGTTCCCCTCGAAGCCCGGGTAGGGGTCCATGACCAGCATGTTGGCGATCTGCTCGGCCGCCTCCAGCGCCAGGGCCCGCTTCTCCCGCGCCGGGATGCCGAAGCCGCCCAGCTCCAGCCGGGTCGCCCCCTCGCCGATGCCGAAGTCGAGGCGGCCGCGCGAGATGATGTCCAGGGTCGCCAGGCCCTCGGCCGTGCGGGCCGGGTGATTGTAGTTGGGGATCACCTGGCGGATGCCGTGGCCGACACGGATGGTCTTGGTGAGCGCGGCGCAGGCGGCCAGGAACACCTCGGGGGCGGAGGAGTGGGAGTATTCCTCCAGGAAGTGGTGCTCCACCTCCCACGCGTAGTCGTAGCCCAGCCGGTCGGCGAGCACGACCTGCTCCAGCGCCTGGTGGAACAGCGCCGCCTCGTCGCCCTCGTTCCAGGGCTTGGGCAGCTGGTGCTCGTAGAAGATCCCGAACCGCATGGCGTTTCCTCCGCGCGGCTCTGGGCGGCCGCTTCGCCCATTAACCGCCTAGCGCTCCGTGGCGTCCAGCATCCGCTGCAGGGTGGGAAGCTCGTCGGCCTCCCCCGGCGGCTTGTCCCAGCGCAGGCGGTTGATGCGGGGGAAGCGCATGGCGACGCCGGACTTGTGGCGCGTGGAGCGCTGCAGCCCCTCGAAGGCCACCTCGAACACCAGGCCGAAGTGCGGCTCGGCGCGGACCGAACGCACCGGCCCGAACCGCTCGACGGTGTTGTCGCGGACGAACCTGTCGATCTGCTTCAGCTCCTCGTCGGTGAAGCCGAAATAGGCCTTGCCCACGGGGGTCAGGGACCGCGCCCCGGCGCCGTCGTCCGTCCACACCCCGAAGGTGTAGTCGGAATAGAAGCTGGAGCGCTTGCCGTGCCCGCGCTGGGCGTACATCAGCACCGCGTCGATCAGGAACGGGTCGCGCTTCCACTTGAACCACGGGCCCTTCGGCCGGCCGGCCTCGTAGATCGAGTCCCAACGCTTGAGCATCACCCCCTCGGCGACCTGCGGGTCGCCCTGCGGCGGCCGGGCGCGCAGGGCCGCCAGCTCGGCCCAGGTCCCGAAGGCCTGGATCGGCGACAGGTCGATCCTGGAGGTGGAGAGCCCGGCCACGAAGGCCTCCAGCCGCCGGCGTCGCTCCCGGAAGGGCAGGATGCGGGTGTCCTCGCCCCGGTCGGCCAGCAGGTCGTAGGCGCGGACGCCGGCCGGATAGGCCTGGATCATCTTGAGGTCGGCGGTCTTGCGGTTGAGGCGCTGCTGCAGGTCTCCGAAGGCGCCGATCGCGCCGTCGCGCATGACCAGCAGCTCGCCGTCCAGCGCGCCCTCGAAGTCGAGCGCCTCGACCACGTCCGGGAAGGCCCTGGAGATGTCGTCGCCGGTGCGGGTGTAGAGCCTGCGCACGCCGGCCTCGCACACCGCCTGGACGCGGATCCCGTCCCATTTCCACTCGGCGGAATAGTCCTCGGGGTCGAGCCTGGGGAAGTCCGCCGCCTCGTCGATGGCCTGGGCCAGCATCACCGGCCGGAAGCGGCCCGGCGCGACGGCCGAGGGCCGGTCGGAGCGGCCTTCCAGCCATGCGAACAGGTCCTCGTACGGCGCGTGCAGGGCGTGCCAGACCTCCTCGATCTCGGCGACCTCGACCCCGCCCAGCTCGGCCAGGGCCTGTTTGGCCAGGCGCGAGGAGAAGCCGACCCTCAGGCCGCCGGTCATCAGCTTCAGCAGCGCCCAGCGGCCGTTGGCATCCAGGGCGTCGAGCCAGGTCTCGATCAGCCGCTGGACCTCGGCGCGGGAGGCGCCGCGCAGGGCGTCGACCACCTCCGAGAGCTCCGGCTCGCGGTTGGCGCCGGGCGCCTGCGGCCAGACCAGGGCGACCGTCTCGGCCAGGTCTCCCACATAGTCGTAGGACCACCGGAACAGCAGCGGGTCCATCCGCGCCTCCGCCGCCTTGCGGATGAAGGCCGGCTTGGCGGCGTCGAACACCAGCTCCCCGGTCAGCGCCGCCAGCGCCCAGCCCCGGTCGGGGTCCGGCGTCCGGGCCAGGTAGTCCCGCGCCAGGGTCAGCTTGGTGTTGCGCGATCCGGTGAGGCTCAGCCGGTCGAGAAGCTCGGCGAAGGCGCGCATCAGCGGGCGGCCGCGTCGTCAGGGCGAGGCGGAGGGACGCAGCTCAATCCTCGTCCTCCTCGTCATAGCCCACCAGCGCCAGAGCCTTGGCCTTGATCCCCGCCAGGTCCGCCCAGCGGGCCAGGGCCTCCTCGCGGCCGTGGGTGATCCAGAGTTCGCCGGGGCGGAGCTCGGCTATGGTCTCGGTCAGCTCGTCCCAGTCGGCGTGGTCGGAAATCACCAGCGGCAGCTCGACCCCGCGCTGGCGGGCCCGCGCCCGGACCCGCATCCAGCCGGAGGCGAAGGCGCCCACCGGATCGGGGAAGCGGCGCGACCAGCGGTCCTGCAGGGCCGCGGGCGGGGCGATGACGATCTCGCCGGCGAAGTCCGACTTGCCCTCCGTGGTGGCCGCGGACAGCGGGCCCAGCTCGACGCCGTGGTCCAGGTAGAGCCGGTTCAGCCGCTCCAGCGCGCCGTGGACGTAGATGGTCCTGTCCCAGCCGGCCTCGCGCAGGAGCATGATCACCCGCTGCGCCTTGCCCAGGGCGTAGGCGCCGACCAGGTGGCTGCGCTCGGGGAA